>NZ_MKGS01000075.1:0-6635 GCF_002836905.1 Pseudomonas sp. 43NM1
CTGCCCCACGGTCTGACGCGAACACCGCACCGCCCGATTTCACGACTGCTTCGCAGCCGAACGCAGCCTCGCGGGCTCGGCAGCTGCTACGGGACCGTGGCGGCCTTCAGCGCGGTTAGAACTGCCAATTGAGGCTCAGGCCTACGCCGTGGCTTTTTTCGCGGCTGGCCAGTTGGCCGGTGTAATCGAGGTTGACCCGCACGTCGCGGCTCAGCGCCAGGCTGGCGTGGGCGCCGACCAACGCGGCGTCGCGCACCAGCGGCGAACCTTCCACCGAAAACGCCGTGCCGCCGCTGGCGAACGCCAAGTGCTGCTGCGAATCAACGCTGCTCAAATTGTGCTGCCAGCCCAGGCTGCCGCTCAGGTCAAGCTGTTGCTGACCGGCGAGATTCAGCGTTTTCAACGCGCGCACACCCAACGTGCTGAGCACCGCATCGCGAGTATCGCCATGGCTTTTCAGCGCGGCGCCATCGCCCTTTTCGGTGAAACCTTCAGTGTCGAGATGCACGTAAGCCAGGTTGGCAAACGGCTCCAGTGCCAACGGTTGCAGGTTCAAGCGATACGCCGCTTCGCCGAAGACCTGGGTGGTCGCCGCGTCAACCTTGGTTTTCTGCTTGGCGCTGACGTCGGCGAATTGCAGATCACGCTTCACGTCCGCGCGATGCCTGCTGTAGGCGCCGCCCGCGCTCAGGCGCCAGGCACCGAGTTCGCGACCGGCATAAGCGCCGAGGTGGTAACCGTCGACCTGCGCCGAAGAATGCGTGCCCGAGCCCATGCTCACCGAACTGTCGCTGTAACCGGCGACCAGACCGATGCGCGTCTGCTCATCCAGCGCCCCGTCGACACCGCCAAGCAATCCGCCAATCGAGGTGGTGTAACCCGCTGTGTCGTGGCGATCATCCGTCTTGCCCCAAGCGCCGAGGGCTTTGATCCAGCCATTGCTCTGTGCGGCGTTTGCGTCATGCAGACGTTCGCCGACCGCATCACGCAAGTAGCGACTGTCGTTGATCAGCACAGAGCCCAGCGCCGGATAAATCTCCCCGGACAACTGCTGAAAGGCCTGCTGCGCCGAACTCGCGGACGGCGACAGCAGCACACTTTCGTACACCGCATTGCCCGCGCCCAAACCTTCGACCGCGCCGGCCACCGCACGCTGATTCGGCGTTTGCCCGACACTGGCGAAGCTCGTTGCGTTGCGTTGAATGTTCAGGCCGACGCCGGTCGCGGAATAGTCGAGGCTGCCGCCGATGAACAGGTAATTCGGCAATACCGCGCCGAACTGCCCCTGAACGCCACCGGCTGCTTGCAGAATGTCGTACTGGCGACCGAGCAGGCTTTGCACCTCGCCAGTGCTGAGCAATGTCGGGCTGTTTTCCAGCGACAGACTGACCGTAGCGCCACTGACCGTGGCGACGCCGCCCGCGACAATGCGGTCGCTGCTGGTCGGCGACAGCTCCACGGCGTACGTCGAACCCGGCGCAAACGTCACGTCGCCGGCCACTTGCACAGTGCCGATGGAGTTGCCCGGCGCCACCGTGGCGCCGGCATTTGCGGTGAGTGCGCCGATGCGTCCGGAACCGCCCAACGTGCCGTTGTCATTGACGGTGACGGCGGAAGTTAGCGAACCGTTGACCACCAGCAATCCACCGTTGACCGTGGTCGGCCCGCGATAGGTGCTGTCGCCACTGAGCAGCAAACGCCCGGCGCCGGATTTGGTCAGGCTGCCTTCATAAACGCGGCTGGCCGCAGCGGCATCGCGCGCCATGCCCACCGCGTAGTCAGTCTGATCCTGCTGACTGGCGCCCGCCGCCACACCGTTTTCCCAGCCGTTGTCCTTCAGGGTTTGTTGCCAGGCGCTGTGTTCGGCGAGGTCTTCGCGCTGCCGCTGAATCAACGCCTTGTCGCTGATGCCATTGCTCCAGACATCGCTTTGCCCCGCGCCCAGATTGGCGTCGAACGCGCCGAGCAATTGTCCCGGCCCGCGCATCGCCCGATCCAGATTGGCGACGCCCCAGCCGACCTGATTGTTCGGCGCATCGGTGATCGAACCGTCGAGCTGCGTCGCGGTGGTCAACAGCACCTGCAGCGCCTGCTGATTGTTCATGTACGGGTAGCGTTCCATTACCAACGCCAGGGCGCCGGTGGCGTGCGGCGCCGACATCGAGGTGCCGGACTTGATCGCGTAACCGCCATCGGGAATGGTGCTGTCGATCTTCGCGCCGGGGGTGCTGAGGCACCAGTATTTGGCGATGCCACACTGGTTGTACTTCTGCAGATTGCCTTGGTCGAGGCCCGACACCGCCAGCCAATGGCCTTCAAGGTCCGGCTGAAAGTACGGCAGCGCCGAGCGCACGCTGGCGTTCGGATAACCGCTGTTGCCGGCGCTGAACACGTTGATCACCCCGCGCCGGGCAACGTCGGCGGCGGCGTCCAGCCAGGTGCCCTGGTTGTAATGTTGGGCGTACGCGGCGTGCAAATCGTCGAGGGTGCGGTAGCTGACGTCGGGCGGCTGGCTGCCCCAACTGTTGTTGATCGCGCGCGCGCCGGAATCGATCAGCGCGTCATAGGCTGCTTTGAAGTAACGCGGATCCGGGGTTGGGCCGAACAGGAAACTGTCGTTAGCGTTGGTGTTGGCCACGTAGAGCTGCGCGTTGTACGCGACCCCGTGCATGCCGGTGCCGTCACGCGAGGCGGCGATGGTGCCGGCGACGTGGGTGCCGTGGGAATCGTTGTTGCCGTTGAGCGCGCCGTTGACGATGAACGGCGTGCCGTTGAGGTAGCTGCCGCTGGCGCTGACCGGGTGATAACGGTCTTTGGCGAACTCGGGATGGGCGGTATCGAAACCGGAATCCAGCTCACCGATTTTCACCCCTTTGCCGGTGATTCCGGCGGCGTAGGCTTGATCGGCCTGCATCCGCGCCAGGCCCCAATCGCGCTGAAACTCGGCCGAACGCCAACTGGCGGCATCGCCGGGTTTACCGGTTTCCAGGTATTGCGCCTGCGCGGCGGCGGGCATGGCGCACACCACCAGCAACAGTGTGCTGATCGATATCGGTTTGATCTTTTCATCGGTGTTCATGAAGACTCGCTTTTTTGGCGTTTTTAGAGTTTTAAGCCCCTGTTTCGGGGTAGTCACTGAGTCGCATTTTTTGCTTGCACGCATATCTGTGGCCAGGAAACTTGCCTATGGCAAAGGGGCTTGCCTGTGGCGAGGGGGCTTGCCCCCGTTGGACTGCGCAGCAGTCCCTGCCTCTGGGGTCGCTACGCAACCCAACGGGGGCAAGCCCCCTCGCCACAACAGCCCTTCAGCCCTTCAGTCATTCAGTCCTTCAGCCCTCCAGCCTTCTGCCCAAACGCCCTCTCTCCACACTTGATGTGGCGTCAACGAACTCGCGGCCCCTGCCCAAATGCCTCATCCACCCGCGCCAGGTCCTGCTCGCTCAAGGTCCCGGCGTAGTAATGCAACTTGGTCCAGGCCATCAAATAGTCGTAGCGCGCCTGCGCCAGATCGCGGCGGGTGGTGAACAGTTGTTGCTCGGCATTCAGCGCATCGAGGTTGACCCGCTCGCCGCCGAGGATGCTTTGTTTGGTCGACACCACCAGCGCTTCCGCCGACGTCAGGGCCTTTTGATAAGCGCGCAATTTATTCACCCCCGACAGACACGCGCTGAACTGCCGACGCAGTTCGATCAAGGTTTCGCGGGTCTTGCCGTCGAGTTCGTATTCGGCCTGCTCCATGGTGCGGCTGGCCTGGCGGGTCATCGCCGAAACGCCGCCGCCGGCATACAGCGGCACACTGACTTCAATACCAATGGTGTTGGTGTCGTAGCGCTGGTTGTAGGTGTTGCCGCTTTCCGATTCGTTCTGGCGCACCGAGGCGTAGGCGCTGACTTTCGGCAAATGCCCGGCGCGGTTGCGTTCGACTTCGTAACGCGCCACCTCCACCGCTTGGCGCTGCGACGCAAGGTTCGGGTTATTCGCCACCGCCATCTCGTGCCAGGTGTCGTAATTGGCCGGTTGCAGCGCGAAGGTCTGGAAGTTCTGATCCAGCGGCGCAAGGTCGCCGATGTTGATCGCCGGCACACCAATCAGCGCGCCCAATTCGCGCAACGACGCGTCCTGCTCGTCGCGCGCCTCGATCTCCTCGGCGGTGGCCAACTCATAACGCGACTCGGCTTCAAGGATGTCGGTACGCGTGCCCTCGCCCTGACGGAACATGTGCTCGTTCTGCTGGAACTGCTGCTCGAACGCTTTCTTTTTCGCCTGGGCGATGTCGATCTGATCCTGCGCGAACAGCGCCTGGGTGTAGTTCTCCAAAACGCGCACCAGCAACTCCTGGCTCTTGCCGCGAAACGCTTCATCGGCGAACAACGACTGCGCGACGCCCTTGCGATACGAAGCGTAGGCCTCGTAATCGAGCAGCGGTTGCTGCACGGTCAGGGTCGAGCCGTAACTGCTGTAGTTGCGGTCATCGGTGCGGTTTTCACCACGCTCATTCAGCGCTGTGGCTTTCGACGAGTTGCGACCCTTGTTGTAGTTGTAACCGATGCGCGGCAGCAGCCCGGCGCGGCCAATAACGCGGTTTTCCAGGCCGGCATCGCGTTCCTTGATCGCGCCGAGGAACACCGGATCATTGCGCAACGCCTGTTCGTAAATCTCGAACGGCCCGAGGGCCAGTGCACTGTTGCACGTGAGCAACGCCAGGGCTGCCCCAAGCATGGAAAGCTTATTCATACCACCGAACATCCTTATTCCTCGGTCAACGCGGAGCCTGCCCGGTCGAGCAGCGGTTTGAACAAATAGTTGAGGAGTGAACGTTCACCCGTGCGCACGAACATTTCCGCGGGCATGCCGGGCTTGATCACCAGTCCGTGGAGTTTTTCCATGGCTTGGTCACTGACGCTGCTGCGCAACACGTAATACGGCGCGCCGGTTTTTTCGTCGATCATCTGGTCGGCGGAAATCAGGCTGACTTCGCCGGGCACGCGCGGGGTGCTGCTCTGGTTGAACGCGGTGAACAGAATGTCCACCGGCAAGTGCGTGCCGACCTTGTCGATCAGGTTGACCGGCAAGTGCCCTTCGACTTCCAGCGTGGTGCCTTGCGGGACGATTTCCAGCAGGGTTTCACCCTGACGGACCACCGCGCCTTCGGTGTGAACCCCCAGATTGACCGCGATGCCGTCGGCGGTGGCGATGATTTCGCGGTGCTGCAAATCGAAACCGGCGGAGGTCAGTTGCTCCTTGAGCGTGACGCTTTTCAGTTGCGCGTCGCCCAGTTGCGTGCGGACCTCTTTCTGGTATTCCTCAATGTGCTGTTGCAGCTTGAGTTTCGCTTCGAGAATGCCCTGCTCCACCCGCCCGCTTTCGCCGCTGTTCTCGGCCAATTGCTGCTGGACTTGCGACAACTGCCGCTGATATTCCATCAGCCGATTGCGCGGGATGTAGCCGTTGTCGGCCAGCGGTTGCAGGTTGCTCAGTTGCTGTTGCAGCGAGCTGACCTGGGCGTTGAGGTCGGTGCGCGCGCGGCGCATGCCGGCCAGTTGCGCGTTGGCGCCTTCAATGTTCGCGCGCAAACCGCCCTGCTCGCGGGCAAACGCTTCGCGGCGACTGCTGAACAACTGGCGTTGACCTTCAAGCACCAGCGCCAGACGCGGGTCGGCGTCCTTGCTCAGTTCGGCGGGGAAAGTCACTTGCTTGAGGTTGTCGCGTTCGCTCTCCCAACGCGCGACGCTGGCCCACGCCATGCGGTACTGCGCCTGCAACGAATCGACATCGGCGGCGGCTTGGGTCTGGTCGAGTTGAAACAGCGGCTGGCCCTGCTTCACCACCTGCCCTTCGCGCACCAGAATTCGGCTGACCACGCCGTTGCCGATTGACTGCACGGCTTTGCGTTTGCCCGACACGACGACCGTGCCTTGCACCGGAATCCCTTGATCGAGCGGCGCGAGGCTGGCCCAGGTGAAGAAGCTGCCGGCGCCGACGATGGCCAGAATCCAGCCCATTCGCGCAAAAAATCTGGCGTCACGTTCAGGGCGTTCGGCGATGTAATCGTGTTCCATGCTGGCTTCGTTTGCAGCGTTCATGCGTGTGCTGGTCATACACCCGAATTCCTTGTCGAGGGCTGATACTGCCGACTCATGCTGAGCCCGCCGGGTGCCTGTGGGGTTTTCTGCTCCTGATTGGCAGGCTGATTGGCGGACTGATTGCCTGATAGCGCTTTGAGCACTTCCTGGCTTGGGCCGAACGCTTGCAAACGGCCGTCGCTGAGTACCAGCAATTTGTCGGCCTGGGCCAGCGCCGAAGAACGATGAGTCACCAGAATTACGCTGGTGCCATTGGCTTTCATGTGCGCGATGGCGCTGGCCAACGCCGCTTCGCCAACGGTGTCGAGGTTGGAATTGGGTTCATCCAACACCACCAGGCTCGGCTTGCCATACAGCGCGCGGGCCAGTGCCACGCGTTGCTTCTGGCCGCCGGACAAACCGCTGCCGTCCTCGCCCAGAACCGTGTCGTAGCCTTGCGGCATGCGCAGAATCAGTTCGTGGACACCGGCGTGTTGTGCGGCCTCGACCACTTGCTGCGGATCGGCTTCGCGAAAACGCGCGATGTTTTCGGCGATGCTGCCGCTGAACAGC
>NZ_MKGS01000076.1:0-6510 GCF_002836905.1 Pseudomonas sp. 43NM1
CCCTCGCTCCGGTCCTGCTCCGTGGGCCCGCCGCCATCGGCCATCCCTGGCCGGGGGCGGCTAACCCGGCATCCTTGCCGGGTTGCCCACTGCGCAGAACCTGCGCTCGGCCTCACGAGGGGGCGGGCACCGCAACAGCGCCGCGAGGCGGCCTGATAGCCGACCTCTCTCTCCCGGATATGCGCAATCCCTGTAGGAGTGAGCCTGCTCGCGATAGCTCCCTAACAGCCAACCACTTTCTTGCTGATTCAAAAACATCAAAATGTGGGAGCGAGCTTGCTCGCGATAGGCAGCGACGCGATGTGTCTGGATCACTTCATCGCGTCGCTGCATTTCTACTGAGGAGGAGGAGGGGGGTTAACGCTGGGTGCTCAAGCTTGCGAGGAATGTTTCAATCACTGATTCGATCAGTGTGTCGTCGAAGATCATGCTCCGGTGCAGCAGCGGTGAGTGCATTGAGCAGTTGAGTGCGCCGGTGCGGCTGTAGCGTTTGATCAGGGTTTCGTTGAAAGCCAGTTCCTGCGCGGTTTTTTCCGGCGTGGCCCACCAGCAGCTTGGCTGGACGGTCACCGGTTTGAAGGTGAAGGCAGCGAACGCTTCGACCAGCCGATCGTGTACCGCGAACGCCTGGGCATTCATGACTTCGTTTTTGATGTTTTGCACGGTCGCCAGCAAGTCGCCCTGGCCGGGTTCGACCAGCCCGGTTGCCCAGTCATAAAACCCTTTCACCGAACCTAGCGGCGAATCTCGCAGCCACGCCGCCGTGTGCTCGGTCAGCGTCGGGAACAGCAGGTCGAAGTAGTGAATGGCATCGCGGATTTCTTCCGAGGCTTCGCTGTGGCTCGCCTCGTGGAGTTGGCGCTGGCGCGGCAGGTCGGCGGGGTACAGGTGCTCTGGAACGGTGCTGTCGACCAAGCCTAAAAAAGCCACCTGATGGCCCAAGCCTTCCAGCGTGGCGGCGATGTCCAGTGCGATGGCGCCGCCCAGTGACCAGCCCAGCAGGTGATAAGGGCCTTGCGGTTGGGCCTTGATGATTTCGCTGCTGTAATCGGCAATCATCTCGTCCCAGGTGTTTGTGTCGTTATGCTGCTCGCTGAACCCGCGATGCATCACGCCGCTCACCGCCGCATGCGCCTTGAGTTTTTTCGCCAACGGCTGGTAGCAAAACACAATGCCGCCGCTGGGGTGCAAACAGAACAGTGTGGGCGATCCGCTTGGCGCGCTGTTCAGTTCGACCACGCATTGGCTCTGATCGCGATGCTTGCGCGAAAGAAACGCCGCCAACTGCGCAATGCTCGGGTGCGCCAGCAGTTCTTGCAGGCGCAGGTCGATGTTCAATTGCGCCTTCAGCGTGGAAATGAACTGGATCGCCAGAATCGAGTGCCCGCCGAGTTCGAAGAAATTGTCGCTGATGCCGACCCGGTCAACCCCCAGCGCTTGTTGCCAGAGTTCCGCCAGCGCTTGCTCCAGCGGTGTTTGCGGCGCCACGTAAGCTTGCTGCCACAGACTGGCGTCGGGCGCCGGCAATTTACTGCGGTCGAGTTTGCCGTTGGCATTCAGCGGGAAATCTTCGATGAACGACAAATGCGCCGGCACCATGTAGTCCGGCAACTGTGACCGCAGCGCGGCGAGCAATTGCTCGCGCAGTTCGGCGGTCGGTGGTTCGCTCGCAATCACGTAGCCGACCAGTTGCTGCCCGCTCGGCCCTTCGTGTGTCAGCACCACGCAATCGCGCACCGCTGGCAAGCCTTGGAGGCGCGCCTGAATTTCCCCCAGCTCGATGCGGAAACCGCGAATTTTTACCTGATGATCGATGCGCCCGGCGTATTCGATGCTGCCGTCGGCGCCATAGCGGGCGAGGTCGCCAGTGCGATACAACAGCCCGCCGGGCAACGTGTCGAACGGGTCAGGAATGAAACGGCTGGCGCTCAGGCTCCGGCGGTTCAGGTAGCCGCGCGCCAGGCCGGCGCCGCCGACATACAGCTCGCCGATACAACCTTTGGCCACCGGGTTTAGCTGCGGGTCGAGCACGTACCACGACAGGTCGACAATCGGCACGCCTAACGGGCTGGCCGCCGCGCAGTCGAGGTCGGCCAGCGACAGCGGCCGGTACGTCACGTGCACGGTGGTTTCGGTGATGCCGTACATATTGACCAACTGTGGCGCGTGATCGCCGAAGCGCTCGAACCACGGGCGCAGGCTTTGCACGTCGATCGCCTCGCCACCAAAAATCACGTAACGCAACTGTTGCTTCAGGCTCTGGCCCGGCGCGCAGGCAATTTGCATCAATTGCTTGAACGCCGAAGGCGTCTGGTTCAGCACGCTGACTTTTTCTGCGCAGAGCAGCGCGTACATGTCTTGCGGCGAACGGCTGATCGCGTGCGGCACGATCACCAGTCGGCCACCGTGCAGCAGTGCGCCGAAGATTTCCCACACCGAGAAATCGAACGCGTAGGAATGAAACAGGCACCAGACGTCGCGCTGATTGAAAGCAAACCAGTCAGCCGTGGCGTCAAACAGACGCATCACGTTGTGGTGCGGCAGCAGCGCGCCTTTCGGTTTGCCGGTGGAGCCGGAGGTGTAAATCACATAGGCGAGGTTGTCCGGGTGCACCGCAACATCGGGATTGTGCTCGGCGCCACTGGCCGTCGGCTCGAGGATCAGGCAGCGCACCTCGGGCGGCAGCGCCAGTTGTTCACGCAGGTGCGCCTGGGTCAGGACCAAGGTGATACCGCTGTCCTCAATCATGTAGGCCAGTCGCTCGGCCGGATACGCCGGGTCGAGCGGCACGTAAGCGCCGCCGGCCTTGAGGATCGCCAGCAGGCCGATGATCATCTGTGGCGTGCGTTCCGCCGCGATGCCCACCAGCACTTCCGGGCCGACCCCTGCGCCGATCAATTGATGAGCCAGGCGATTGGCCTGGCGATTGAGCTCGGCGTAACTCATGTGCTGTTCGCCAAACGTCAATGCGATGGCTTCACCGGCACGGCGGGCCTGTGCCTCGATCGCCTGATGCAGACAGCGTTGGCGCGGCAGCCGGGTTGGCTGTGGATTCCACTCGGCGAGGGTCTGGCGGTGTTCGTCCGGGCTGAGCATCGGCAACTCGCCGACGCTGCGTTCAGGTGTCTGAATCATCGCTTGCAGCAAGTTCTGCCAATGCCCGGCGATGCGCTCGATGGTGGTGACCTGGTAGAGGTCGCGACTGAACTCCAGACTGGCCGTCAGGCCTTGCGCGGAGTATTCGACATCCAGCGACAGGTCGAATTTCGCCTGATTTTCCCCGGCATCAAGGAAGTCCAGCGTCAGCCCATCCCAAACCATCGGCGGCGCGTCCGCACCGCCCGTGCGCCAATTGAACAACACCTGGAACAGTGGATTTGCGCTGTGGTTGGTCGGCCGTTGTAACTGGTCGATCAGCAGTTCCAGCGGGTAATCGGCATGGTCCATCGCCGCCAGCGACTGGCCGCGCAGTGCCTTCAGAAAATCCACCGTGCGCTGGCACGGATCGAGGCGCACGCGGTACACCTGGCTGCTGACAAAAAACCCCACCAGCTCCTGGGTTTCGCCGCGATTGCGGTTGGCGTTGGGCACGCCGACGGTGAAGTCGTTCTGGTTGCTGTAGCGCGCCAGCAGCAATTGCCAGGCGCCCAGCGCCAGCACAAATGGCGTCAATCCCTGACGCTGGCAGAACGCGTTGAAGGCCTCGGCGAGAGCCGGTTCAAGGGTCCACTGCAAGCGTCCGGCCAAGTGCTGCTGACCGTCGGCGCGAGTCGCGTCCTGCGGTAATTCAAGCACCGGCAATTCACCGCCCAGGTACTCGCGCCAGTAATCGCCGCTGCGCGCGCAAGCGCTGCTGTCGAGGTATTCGCCGCGCTGCCAGTGCGCATGATCGGCGTACTGCAAGTGCAGCGGCGGCAACGGCGAATCATCACCGGCCCGCGCCTGAGCGTAGGCGCGCGACAAATCCTCCATGAGGATCGCGTTGGACCAGGCGTCCGAGACGATGTGGTGCATGTTCAGCAGCAACAGGTATTGCCCCGGCGCGGTGGTCAGCAACGTCGCCCGAATCAACGGTGCCTGGCGCAGATCGAAAGCCAGCGTTGCTTGATCCTGGATGCGTTGCGCCAGTGCTGCGGCGCGGGCCTGCTCGTCGAGCGCCGACAGGTCTTCGCGGTGCAGGGTCAGCCGCGCTTTACGCTCGACGATCTGCGTTGGCACGCCATCGAGTTCGGTGAAGGCGCTGCGCAGGATGTCGTGGCGGTCGATCACGCGATTCAGCGCCGCTTCCAGCGCATCGGCGTGCAGCTCACCGCTCAGGCGCAAGGCGCGCGGCAAGTTGTACGCCGAACTGTGCGGCGCGCGTTGCTGCTCCAGCCACAAGCGCTGCTGGGCAAACGACAGCGGCGCTTGCTCCAGTCGGGTTGTGTTCGGCGGGGCGTGGACGTCGTCATCGGCCTCTGCCAGCAGCAGCGCCAGCAGATCATCATCAAGAAGTTCGTTCATGGGAGCTCACAAAAGGCGCAGAAAGTGGGGCGGCTCAGGCGGTGGCCAACGGGGCTTTTTCGCTGACGACCCGTCCGCCCTCCATGCGCACCAACTGGTCGGCGACATCGAAGTAACGGTCATCGTGGGAAATGACGATGATGGTCTTGCCCAGGTATTTCAGCTCCGGCAGCAGCTCGGTGTAGAAAATGCGCCGGAACACCGGATCCTGGTCGGCCGCCCACTCGTCGAACAGCAGCACCGGGCGTTCTTCGAGCCACGCGTTCAGCAGCGCCAGGCGTTTGCGCTGGCCGGTCGACAGGTCGGTGGTGGTGAAAGCGCCGTCGCGGATGCTCACCTTGTGCGAGATTTCCAGGCGTTCGAGGTATCGGCTGGCGTCTTCGGGTACCTTCTGATCGCCCTGCACCAGTTCATCGAACAGGTAGTAATCGGCAAAAATCGTGGTGAACAACTGGCGATAATCGTCGCGGTTTTTCGCCAGTACCGGCTCGCCGTTGAGGATGATTTCACCGCCCTGTGGCGCATACAGACCGAGCAGCAGTTTGATCAGCGTGGTTTTACCGCCGCCGTTTTCGCCAACGATGAACACAATCTCGCCTTGGGCAATCGACAGGTTGACCGGGCCGAGGGCGAACGGCGTGCTGCCGTCCACCGCCGGAAAGGCAAAATGCACGTCGCGCATTTCCAGGTGTTCGACCAGCGGTTTGGCCGCGTCTTTGTCGCTGAGCAACAAGTGCGGTTCCGGCGACGAAAACTGCTCGGCGAGGTCGGCAATGCGCTTGAACGCGATGTTGGCGCGGCTGACCACGGGCAGGGTGGTCACCAAATATTCTATCGGGCCTTTCATGTACAACAGCACCAGCACAAAACCGCTGAGCACGGCTTTGTCAGTGCCCAACCAGAACGATTGCAGGGCCAGCGCCAGACCGATCACCACGAAAAACAGCATCGAGCCGAGGGTCTTCGCGACCACAAAAGTGTTGACCGCGCGGATGTGCGTATTGCAGATGAAGTCGGCGGTGCCTTCGATGCGCTGGCTGAACATGCGCTGGCGGCGTGGACGATGGATGCGCAGTTCCTTGGCCCCGGCGGCAATCGCGCTGTAGTGTTTTTGCAGTTCGTCCTCGGCTTCGCGAGCGGCCTGGAAACCCTTGATGCCCTTGGCCCGCGCCACGTATTGCAGGGCGGTGCCGATGGTCAGCGCGACCAGCAGCAAGGCAAACATCGGCAGCGACAAATACGCCAGGTAGCTCAGGCAGCCGAGGGTCACGGTGAACGCAATCGCCAGCGGCGCGAACGAGAAAGCGAAATCGCTGACGGTGTCGACGTCGTGGGTCAGCACCGGAATCAGTCGATAACTGCGAAAGCGTTCGATCTGTTCGATCGGCGCCAGCAGGACTTTTTCACCCAGCGATTTTCGCAGGCCGGCAATGATGTGCTGGCCGACGTGGTTGGTGCCGATGTCCGACAGAATCTGCGTGGTCAACGCGACCACGCACAGCCCGACAAACACCGCCAATGCACGCGGTGACGGGCTGGTGGCGGCGTTCAGCGCGTCATTGATGGTCGCCAGCAACGCGGTGATGCTCAGGCCACCGAGCATGCCGAGCAGGATCGACACGACGACGATGACCCGGAAAGGCTTGAGCAGGCCGAGGACTTCACTGAAGGCTCCGCGCGATTTTGAGGTCATGGAAGTTTTCCGCTTCAAGGGCCGCAATGGGCAATGGTTCAAGAGTTTGGCTGCTTGAAAGACGAAACCCGTGGGCGACGATTTAGCCGCGCACGGGTTTGTTGCAGGTCATGCGACAGGAGGTGGTGGCCTCACAGATCCCGAGCGACGCGAAAGCCGATCCAGTCGCCGCGGGTGTCGGTGTAGGTCGCGTTGCGGTTGCCCGAACGCGAGAACACCGGCGCTTCGCCCCAGTCATTGCCGCGGATGCGCCGCACTTTGCAGTCGCCGGTCAGCCAGGCACTGCCGTCGCTCGGGGCGCCAAGGTAGTTTTC
>NZ_MKGS01000077.1:0-6466 GCF_002836905.1 Pseudomonas sp. 43NM1
GTTTGGAAGTGCCGCGCAGTTATCCGCTGGAGCAGATCAAGGTTCAGGTCGCGGGCGGTGCCGGCGGGTTGGCCGGGCCGGGCGGCAAACCGGGCAAGGGCGGCAAAGCCAAGGGCTGCCTGGTGTACGAAGCGGACGGCGGCAAGAGCGGACGTCCGGGGCTCGACGGCCAACCGGGACCTGCCGGCGCAGCGGGGGCGGTGACGGTTCAGCGCTTGTAACACTGCCGAGTAACCGATTGTTCCCACGCGAGCGTGGGAACAATCATCCTGTAGGAGCGAGGCTTGCCCGCGAAGCTTTTAGAACATCGGCCGAGCCGAAGCAATCGCCACCAGCAGCAACCCGACAATCAGATTGATCCCCACCAACCGGCGAATTTTCCCCAGCGCCGCTGCACCCGTCGGCCAGTCCTGCGCGTCTACCGCAGTGCGCAACTCCGGCAGCAGCAATGCCTGAATCCGGATAAACAGCGCGGTCATCACCACGTACAAACCCATCATCACCTGCACGTAACGCGGCGCGGTTTCAAAACCGGCGTATTGCAGATGAATCATGCCCACGCCGCTGATCGGCAAAATCACCACCGCGACCCAGACCCAGCGGAAAAAACCTTGAAACACTTCTACCCACAGCTTCAACCGGCCGGGGCCTTCCAGGGCCTTCATCGCCGCCGGGCGCAGGACCATCCAGGCGAAAAACATGCCGCCAACCCACACCAGGGCGGACAGCACATGCAGGGTATAAACGAGGCTAAAAGCGGTCATTGAGGTACTCCGTTCTGCGCGGGATTAATTAGCGCGGTATGATAGCCGCCATCCGAAACCACTGAAAATTTATCCAGCGTTTTTTGCGCCCGACAATCCATGATCAGCACCGAACTCAAAACCACGATCCAGGGCGCCTACTCGCGTTTTCTTGAAGCCAAGAGCCTCAAGCCGCGTTACGGCCAACGCCTGATGATCGCCGAAATCGCCAAAGTCCTCGGTGACATCGACACCGACGACGAAGGCCGGCGCAGTGGCGACCCCGCGATTGTCGCGGTGGAAGCCGGCACCGGTACCGGTAAAACCGTGGCTTACAGCCTGGCGGCGATTCCGACGGCGAAAGCGGCGGGCAAGCGCCTGGTGATCGCCACGGCCACCGTCGCCCTGCAAGAGCAGATCGTCTACAAGGATTTGCCCGACCTGATGCGCAACAGCGGGCTGAATTTCAGCTTCGCGTTGGCCAAGGGCCGCGGGCGCTATATGTGCCTGTCCAAGCTCGACATGCTGCTGCAGGAAGGTCACGCGCAAACCGCCACCGCCCAGCTGTTCGAAGAAGAAGGCTTCAAGATCGAGGTCGATGAAGCCAGCCAGAAACTCTTCACCAGCATGATCGAAAAACTTGCCGGGAATAAATGGGACGGCGACCGCGACAGCTGGTCCACCGCCCTCGAAGACGCCGATTGGGCGCGCCTGACCACCGATCACAGCCAGTGCACCAACCGCCATTGCCCGAACTTCGGCCAGTGCGCCTTCTACAAGGCGCGCGAAGGCATGGGCAAGGTTGACGTGATTGTCACCAACCACGACATGGTCCTCGCCGACCTCGCGCTCGGCGGCGGCGCGGTGTTGCCGGACCCGCGCGACACCATCTACGTGTTCGACGAAGGTCACCACTTGCCGGACAAGGCAATCGGTCACTTCGCCCACTACACGCGCCTGCGTTCCACCGCCGACTGGCTGGAAACCACGGCCAAGAACCTGACCAAATTGCTCGCCCAGCATCCGCTGCCGGGCGACCTCGGCAAGTTGATCGAGCAGGTGCCGGAGCTGGCGCGCGAGATCAAGACCCAGCAGCAATTCATGTTCACCGCGTGCGAGCAGGTCGCCGATTTCAAACCCGGCGAAGACGTCGAGGGCCGTGAGCGGCCACGGCACCGTTTCGTCGCCGGGGTGATCCCCGAGCACATGCGCGAGATGGGCATCGAGCTGAAAAAAGCCTTCGCGCGCCTGACCGACTTGTTCACGCGCCTCACCGAACTGCTCAAGGAAGGCATGGACGGCGAGGTCAACATCGGCATCGCCAGCAACCAGGCCGAAGAATGGTATCCGCTGTTCGGCAGCCTGTTGTCGCGTTCATCCGGCAACTGGGAATTGTGGACCGCGTTCACCGCCGAAGATCCGGAAGACAGTCCGCCGATGGCCCGTTGGCTGACACTGGCGGAAAGCGGTTCGCTGTTCGACATCGAGGTCAACGCCAGCCCGATCCTCGCCGCCGAAATGCTCCGGCGCAATCTGTGGAACGTCGCTTACGGCGCGCTGGTGACCTCGGCGACGCTGACGGCGCTCGGCACGTTCGACCGCTTCCGCATGCGCGCCGGCCTGCCGAAAAAAGCCGTGACCGCCGTGGTGCCGAGCCCGTTCCATCACGCCGATGCTGGCGTCTTGCGTGTGCCGGACCTGAAAGCCGATCCGCGTGACGCGCCGGCGCATACCGCGGCAATCATCCGTGATCTGCCGGAACTGGTCGAAGGTTCGCGCGGCACGTTGGTGCTGTTTTCCTCGCGCAAACAGATGCAGGACGTGTTCGACGGCCTCGACCGCGACTGGCGCAAGCAAGTGTTCATTCAAGGCAACCTGTCGAAACAGGAAACCCTGAACAAGCACAAGGCGCGGGTCGATGGCGGTGATTCCAGCGTGCTGTTCGGTCTTGCGAGTTTTGCCGAAGGCGTCGATTTACCGGGCGCATATTGCGAGCACGTGGTGATCGCGAAGATTCCGTTCTCGGTGCCCGATGATCCGGTGGAAGCCGCGCTGGCCGAGTGGATCGAAGCACGCGGCGGCAATCCGTTCATGGAAATCTCGGTGCCGGATGCGTCGCTGAAACTGGTTCAGGCCTGTGGTCGTTTGCTCCGAACCGAAGAGGATCGCGGCACGATCACTTTGCTTGATCGGCGACTGGTGACCCAGCGTTACGGCAAAGCGATCCTCAATGCATTGCCGCCGTTCCGGCGTGAAATTTCCTGAAACACGCGTGGGCCTTTTGGCCCGCCGCGTTGTCTATCCCTCATTACCGCTTTTCCACTGGCCATTGTTGGTCGTTAGGGAGAATTTCGTTCTCATGATTCGTCGTTCGTTGCCTGCTGTATTTGCCCTGTTGTTCGCAACGCCGTTGTTGGCCGCCCCCGCTGGCCAGCAGACGCTGTTCAACTTTGTGCGCCCCGCCGATGTGGTCCAGGTGGCGACGCAGGAAGCCAGCCTGCCGCAATCCAACGCTGAACAAACGGCTGAAGGCGAAGTGCTGCGCCGGGTGACGTTTAACCCGACTGCGCAGCCGTCCTTGCGCCTGAGCCCGCAAAGCGGCGCGTGGGACTGGTCGCAATCTGGCGTCATGAGTCTGCGGATCCAGAGTGCGATGAGCTGGGCGGTGACCCTCTACGTGAAAATCCAGAGCAACGACGGCAAGACGCTGATCAGCCGCGTCGACCTGCCGCCCGGTCCGGTGCAAACGCTGCTGGTGCCATTGGTCGCCAGCACGCCGCTGAATCAGGGCATGAAGGCCGGTCCGCCGATGCCGATCACGTTTGACGGTCAGCGGGTGTTGCTGGCCAGCAGCACCGGTGAACTGGACCGCAGCCAAGTGGTTTCGGTGAGTTTGTCGATGGATCAGCCTAAAGTCGCGCAAAGCATCCTGCTCGAACGCTTCGGCGTGCAGGACGGCGAGGCGGTGACCAAAGCCGCTTACGGTGGCGTGGTCGATGCTTACGGGCAATCGACCCGGGCCAAATGGCCCGAAAAAGTCAGCAATGACGAACAACTCAAAGCCGCTGCCGGCAAAGAACAGCAACAACTGAAAACCTGGCTGGCCGAGCGTGCAAAGTCGCCCCTGGATAAATTCGGTGGCTTGAACAAAGGCCCGGTGTTCAAGTCCAGCGGCTTCTTCCGCACTGAAAAGCGCGACGGCCGCTGGTACCTGGTGACCCCGGAAGGTCATCCGTTCTATTCCATCGGGGTGAACACCGTGGCGCCGGACGTGGCTCGAACCTACGTCGCCGGTCGCGAGTGGATGTTTGAAGCACTGCCCCAAGCCGCGGAGCCGCTGGCCATTCACTACGGCGACGGCGACAACCGTGGCGGCAACGGCGCTGATCAGGGCCGCGCGTTCAACACTGGCCGCTGGTTCGACTTTTATGGCGCCAACCTGCAACGCCTATATGGCCAACCGTGCGCCGTGGCCAGCGAAACCAAGGCTGGCGTCGCTGAAGCGGCCAAGGCTGACGCCGTCGCGGCAAGCGCTGAAAAAGCCGCCGAGCCAGCGGTCAAGCCTGGCACCGCAGAGGCCGGAATCGCCGAAGCGGCGCAGACCCACGCGGTCGAAGCGGCCAAAGTCGAGCAAGCTCCCGCTGAACCGTGCAAAGCCGTGGTCGACGAACAGCGCTGGGCCAGTCACACGCTGGATCGCTTGCAAGCCTGGGGTTTCAACACCGTCGGCAATTGGAGCGCGCCGGTCTTGGCCAACGCCGATCGCGTGCCATACACCTTGCCGCTGTCGATCGTTGGCGATTACGCGAGCATCAGCACCGGCACCGATTGGTGGGGCGGCATGCCCGATCCGTTTGACCCGCGTTTTGCCATGGCCACCGAGCGTGCAGTGGCCATTGCGGCGCGCGATCATCGTGACGACCCATGGCTGATCGGCTATTTCGCCGATAACGAACTGGCGTGGGCCGGTCCCGGCAATGATCCGAAAGCCCGTTATGCCTTGGCTTACGGCACGCTGGAAATGACTACCGACGTGCCGGCCAAGCGCGCGTTCCTCAAGCAATTGCGCGATAAATATCGCAATCAGGCCGGTTTGTCGAAAGCCTGGGGCATTGATCTCCCGGCGTGGGAATTGATGGAAGACCCGGGTTTCGTGCCGCCGCTGCCAAGCGCCGAGCACCCGGAGATCGAAGCTGATTTCAAATACTTCCAGAAAGTCTTTGCCGACACTTATTTCAAGACCATTTCCGACTCGCTGAAGTGGCACGCGCCGAACCAGTTGCTGCTCGGCGGCCGTTTCGCCATCAGCACCCCGGAAGCGGTGCAGTCCTGCGCGCAGTATTGCGATGTGCTGAGTTTCAACATGTACACCTTGCAGCCGCAGGACGGTTACGACTTCGCGGCGTTGCGCAGCCTCGACAAACCGGTGTTGATCACCGAATTCAACTTCGGCTCGGCGGATCGCGGCCCGTTCTGGGGCGGCGTGACGCAACTGGCCAAGGAAGAAGATCGTGGCCCGGCTTACGCCAACTTCCTCAAGCAGGCGATCAGCGAACCATCGATTGTCGGCGTGCATTGGTTCCAGTATCTGGATCAGCCCGTCAGCGGGCGTTTGCTGGATGGCGAGAACGGCCACTTTGGCCTGGTCGGCATCACCGATCTGCCGTTTCAGGGCTTTGTCGACAGCGTGCGCAAAAGCAATTTGTTAACGGTTGAGCAACTCGGCAAAGAGGCCGAAAAGGCCCGAGCCGAAGCGGACAAGGCCAGCCACGAAGGCGAGGGCGGCCGCCAGGGCGACGCCGGCAAAGGCCCGGGCAAGGGCGAAGGGCATACGGGCGGGCATTCCGCAAACGGGCATTGATACCTGAGGCCGAGTTGCCTTCTTCGCGGGCAAGCCTCGCTCCTACAGGATTTGCGCAAAACCTGTAGGAGCGAGGCTTGCCCGCGAAGGCGTCCTGATTTCACTCAATATTCCCGAACAATCCCTCCGTCGACCGACCGCCCAGCCCGCACCTGTTCCCAAAACCCTTCAGGGCTGGAACAATGCGAACCACTTTGTAGAGCGTTTAGGCGGGGAGTTGTGGGTGCAGATTCAAGGTCATTACGAGCTTAAGTTCGAAGCAGTGCGCGAAGCTTTCGCGGCATTGTTCGACGATCCCCAGGAACGTGGCGCGGCGTTGTGCATCCAGGTCGGCGGTGAAACCGTCATCGATCTATGGGCCGGTACTGCCGACAAGGATGGCGCCGAAGCCTGGCACAGCGACACCATCGCCAATCTGTTCTCCTGCACCAAGACCTTCACCGCCGTTACCGCGCTGCAACTGGTCGCCGAGGGCAAGCTGCAATTGGACGCCCCGGTTGCTCGTTACTGGCCCGAATTTGCCGCTGCCGGCAAAGAATCCGTCACCCTGCGCCACTTGCTCTGCCACCAGGCCGGCTTGCCGGCCCTGCGCGAATTGCTCGCCCCCGAAGCCTTGTATGAATGGCACACCATGACCGACGCGCTCGCCGCCGAAGCACCGTGGTGGACGCCGGGTCAGGGCCACGGTTACGCCGCGATCACCTACGGCTGGCTGGTCGGCGAGTTGTTGCGCCGTGCCGACGGGCGTGGGCCGGGCGAATCGATTGTCGCGCGGGTGGCCAAGCCGTTGGGCCTGGACTTCCATGTCGGTCTGGCTGACGAAGAGTTTCACCGCGTCGCCCACATCGCCCGTGGCAAGGGC
>NZ_MKGS01000078.1:0-5710 GCF_002836905.1 Pseudomonas sp. 43NM1
CCTCTTCCTGACTCGGTAAACCGGCAAACAACCCGAGCTGCTTCTGTACCCCCGCCACTTCCCAGCGCGCCCGATGACGATCCCCGGCCAACCCGCGCAGGGCCCCGGCATCCGCCAATTGCTCCTGGGCGCGGGCGTCGAGTTGCGCACGTTCGCCCAGGTCGGCGACATCGACAAAGGCCCCCCTCGACCGCGCCGCCTCGATGCGTCGGGCATCGTCTTCGCGAAACCCCTTGATCATCCGCAAACCCATGCGAATCGCCGGTTGCGCGCCGCTGATCGGTTCCAGGCTGCAATCCCAGTCGCTGGCGCGCACGTCCACCGGGCGAATCTGCAAATGATGCCGGCGGGCGTCCTGCAGAATCTGGTCCGGGTTGTAAAAACCCATCGGCCAGCTATTGATCAGCGCACAAGCGAACGCCGCAGGTTCGTGGCATTTGAGCCAGCAACTGGCGTAGGTCAGCAGGGCAAAACTGGCGGCGTGAGATTCGGGAAAACCGTAGCTGCCGAAGCCTTTGATCTGTTCGAAAAGCTGCGCGGCGAATTCTGCGGTGTAGCCGTTCTTTTTCATCCCGGCGGCGAGGCGTTCCTTGTGCGGTTCCAGTCCGCCGTGACGTTTCCACGCCGCCATGGAGCGGCGCAACTGATCGGCCTCGCCGGGGCTGTAGTCGGCGGCGACGATGGCGATCTGCATCACCTGTTCCTGAAACAGCGGCACGCCCAAGGTGCGTTTGAGCACCACTTCCAGGGCTGGCGATGGATAGATTTCGGGTTCCTGCTTGTTTCGACGGCGCAGGTACGGGTGCACCATGCCGCCCTGGATCGGCCCCGGACGGACGATCGCCACCTCGATCACCAA
Source organism: Pseudomonas sp. 43NM1 (assembly GCF_002836905.1). Lineage (NCBI taxonomy): Bacteria > Pseudomonadati > Pseudomonadota > Gammaproteobacteria > Pseudomonadales > Pseudomonadaceae > Pseudomonas > Pseudomonas sp. 43NM1. Next base: position 860 of record NZ_MKGS01000078.1, read on the forward strand.
GTCATAGAATTCGCGCGGTTTGAGCCGTGGCAGCATCGACATCTGCGCCCGGGATTCAATCTGAAAGACGCCGACCGTGTCCGCCCGGCCAATCATGTCGTAGGTCAGCGAGTCTTCGGCGGGCACCGTCGCCAGGCTCAAGTCCAGATTGCGGTGCCGGCGCAGCAGATCGAAGCAGCGGCGGATTGCGCTGAGCATGCCCAGCGCGAGGATATCGACCTTGAGCAGGCCGACCGCGTCGAGGTCATCCTTGTCCCACTGGATAATCGTGCGCTCGGCCATCGCCGCGTTTTCCACTGGCACCAGCGTGTCCAGCGGCTGCTCGGAAATAACGAAGCCGCCGGGATGCTGGGACAGGTGACGGGGAAAACCGATCAACTGCGCAGTCAGGCTCAACACCCTATGCAGGACCGGGCTCTCGGGGTCAAAACCGCCTTCACGCAAGCGCTCGACGGGCGGCGTCTTGTCGCTCCAGTGACCGCAGCAATCGGCCAGCGCATTCACTTGGTCCGGCGGCAAACCCAATGCCTTGGCGACATCGCGCACCGCGCCAGCCGCGTGATAAGTGCTGACCACCGCGGTCAACGCTGCGCGGCTGCGGCCGTAACGCTGGAACACATACTGCAAAACTTCTTCGCGGCGCTCGTGCTCGAAATCGACGTCGATGTCCGGCGGCTCGTTGCGCTCCTTCGACAGAAAGCGCTCGAACAGCAACGTGGTGCGATCCGGATCGATTTCGGTAATGCCCAAGGCAAAACACACGGCCGAGTTGGCTGCCGAACCACGGCCCTGACAAAGGATTTTCTGTTCGCGGGCGTAACGGACGATGTCGTGAACCGTGAGGAAATAGCTCTCGTAGCCCAGCTCGGCAATCAGCTCCAGCTCTTTATCAATCTGCGCCAGTACCTTGGCTTGCGGCGCCTTGGGCCAGCGCCACTTGATGCCTTCTTCGGTCAAATGCCGCAGCCATGAAGTCGCCGTCTGGCCGTGCGGCACCAACTCGCGGGGGTATTGGTAGCGCAATTGCCCCAGGTCGAACGTGCAGCGCCGGGCAATCACCCGCGTTTCATCGAGCAGCGCTTGCGGATAAATCGATTGCAGCGCGTCGAGGCTGCGCAAATGCCGCTCGCCGTTGGGGTGCAAACGCAAACCCGCCGCCGCCACCGGCAGGTGATGGCGGATCGCGGTCATGGTGTCCTGCAACGCGCGCCGGCCACGGGCGTGCATGTGCACATCGCCGCTGGCCACCGCCGGGATGCGCAACTCTCTGGCCAGCAGCAACAAATCGTTCAAGCGGCGGCTGTCGTCCTGCCCGCAATGCAACTGGACCGCCAGCCACAGGCGTTCGGCAAAGGTCTGCTTGAGCCAATCACCGCTGGCAAAATCATCGACCGCGTCCGGCACCCACAACGCCAACAGCCCCGGCAACGGCTCGCTGAAATCCTCGCGCAGCACTTGGTACTGGCCTTTTTGCGTGCGGCGGCGGGCGCGGGTGATCAAACGGCACAACGCCTGATAACCCTCGAGGTTTTCCACCAGCAGCACCAGCTTCGGCCCGTCCTCGATGCGAATCTCGCTGCCGATGATCAGCGGCAGTTCGACGGATTTCGCCGCTTGCCAGGCCCGGACAATCCCGGACAAGGTGCATTCATCGGTGATCGCCAAGGCCTGATAACCCTGGCGTTTCGCCCGTTGAAACAATTCCAGCGCACTGGATGCGCCGCGCTGGAAGCTGAAGTTCGACAGGCAATGCAGTTCGGCATAGCCGCTACAGTCAGCATATTTGGCAGCGTCGATGCTCATGCGAACCAGCCTTGCAGCCACAGCGGACCGCCCTCACCCACCGCGCGATAAGCCCAGCCCTGTTGGCCGGCGCGGGTCTGGATCAGGTAATAATCGCGGCGCACATCGGCGCCGTCCCACCAACCGGACTCGATGCGTTCCGGGCCCATGAGAATACGCGCCGAGCCTTCGTGGACGGCCATCGGCTCGGTCAGCAGCCAGCCCGGCCGCTGCACCCCCGGCAGCCCGCCGCAGGGCTGGTTGTCGACACTGGTTTGCCACGTGCATTCGGGTCGGTGATCGGCCTGAAAACGTAAACCCTGCACCGCTTCGTCGCCCAACCGCGCCCGCAGGCGTTCGCGTAATTGCTCCCAGGGCAAGGACTGCTGCGGGCGGTCGTCGAACAGTTCCTGACGCTGCGGCACGAAACTCGGCAGGTCTTCGGCAGACAAGCGAAAACCGCGCACCGGAGCCTCGACCTGCACTTGCTCCAAGCGCCCGCGCGCCAGTTCGAAGAGCATCGCCGGATCGCGCTCGGCGCTGAGCAGGCCGACCTTGATCACTGTGTCCGGCAACCCGGCGTGCTCCAGATGCAGGTCGAAACGCTGCACGCCGCTGTCCCGACCGCAAAGGAATGCCGACAGATCGCCGGTCAAGCGACGCAAGGGGAACAGCAGTGCCTGATGGGATTGCACGTCGAAATTGAGTTCGATGCGCACATCAAACCGATCCGGCGGCAGGTAAAACGCCAGGGCCAAGTGGCGTAAACCGAGCAAGGCGTCCAGATGCTTGAGCACCTGGGCCTCGAAACGCCGGGCCAGGGTATGGCGCGGCAATGCCTGAACCTGGCTCAAGGTGCGCAGGCCCATGCGCGACAACGCCGTGGCCACTGAGGATTCGAGGGCGATGCGGTCGACCGGCAATTGCCCCAGGTGATAACGCAAGGCCTGATCGTCCGGCACCACCAGCCCGTCATAGACATTGGCCAGCACCCGCGCCGCCACGGGATTGGGTGCGGCGACGATGCGATGACGAAAGCCCAGTTCGGCGAGTTCGCTGCGCAATCGCGCTTCAAATTGTGGCCACGCGCCGAACAGGCCCAGGCTCGACTCGATTTCAAATACCACGGCACGCGGGTAATGCACGCTGACCTGGGAACTGAAGCGATAGGCCCACGCGGCGAGAAATTGCTGCCAGTGTTCGATTTCGGCGGCGTCGTATTCCGCCGTGACAAAACCTTTGCTCAATGCCTGAGCGGCGGTCATTGACTGGCCGGGGCGCAAACCGAGCGCGCGGGCCGAGGCGTTGACCGCTTGCAACACCCGACGCTGGGCCGGGCCGATCAGCAGCGCCAGCGGCTCATCGGGGTCGGGACGCTGACGCAGTACCGCGTCCAGCGCCAATTGCGGGAAAAGAATGCACACCCAGCGCATGGTAACCTCAATGTCCCATCGCGAAGGCAATCGGCGCCGTGCGCGCCAATCCGCCCCGGCACTTGAGCACTCGCAATTGCGCAGGTTTGGCGTCGATGGCAATGCGCAGCGCTGCCGGCGAGGGGTTGACCGCTTCGGCCATCGAGCGGTAGGCAAACGCCAGGGTCGAGCCGGTTTCCGCTGCTACCTGCAAGCGTCGCAACGCGCGGTCATCGGCCTTGTGCGGCCAACACAGGACCGCGCCGCAACTGCCCGAGCGCAGGCATTGTTCCGCCGCCCACAGGGCATCGCGTTCACTGGCCTGAATGATCGACAACTGGCGCAGATCGACTCCGGCGTTCTGCCAGGCTTGCGGATACGGTACGTAGGGCGGCGCGATCAGCACGATGCGCTCGCCCGCCGCCGCCAGCCGTGCCAGCGCCGGCCACACCAATTGCAATTCGCCGACGCCCTGCCCGCTCAGGAGGATTTCGGTCAGCGCCGCTTCCGGCCAGCCACCGCTCGGCAACGCCGCATCCAGCGCCGCATGCCCGGTGGGTTGCGGGCTGACGGCCGGTGGCGCAGGACGGCCCTTCCAGACCTGGCCGCCATTGAACAGCGTATCCAACGCAACGACGGCGCCCATCATCCTTGCCTCACCAGACCGCAGAACACGCCTTCGATGGCCAGGTCCTGATCGGCATCGACGATGATCGGCTTATAAGCCGGGTTGCGCGGCAGCAGTCGCACGCTGTCGCCGACCCGTTCGAAACGCTTGATGGTGACTTCGCCGTCGAGCCGCGCGACCACGATCTGCCCGTTGTAGGCCTCGGGATTGCGGTGTACGCCTACCAGATCACCGTCGAGGATGCCGTCCTCGATCATCGAGTCGCCCTGGACCCGCAGCATGTAATCCGGGACGCGGGAGAAGATTGCCGGGTCGAACAGCAAACGGCTGTGGACCTCGGCATCGGCACCAATCGGCGCCCCCGCTGCTACGCGACCGAGCACCGGGATGTCCAGCAATTCGGGGCGCGGCGGTTGCCCGAGCAAGCGAATGCCCCGCGCCTGATTCGGGTTGACCTCGATAAAACCGGCTTCGGTCAGCGCCAGCACATGCTTGCGCGCCACGCTGCGCGAGGCAAAACCAAAAGCCTCGCTGATTTCAGCAAGGCTCGGCGACTGACCGTGCTCCGCGATTCGATCACGGATAAAAGTCAGGATGGCAGTACGGCGGGGAGTGAGAGTCGTCATGGAGTACATTTGTACTCTTTCGGCATTTTCCTGGCAATAACCGCCAGTCAGGTGAGGCCTTGGAGAAGCAAGGCTTTCCCCAAGAGCTCGGCCCCTACAGGGGATTTCTGTTGTGCTCAGATTTATGTGCACTGCAAAACAAATGTAGGAGTGAGCCTGCTCGCGATGGCGGCTGAACATTCAACACAGATGCTGAATGTCAGACCGCTATCGCGAGCAAGCTTGATCTGGTCAAGTAATCCTGGACACCAATTACGGTTTTTTCACGCCGCCATTTTCTCCATGGCGACCGGTGACCGGTAATCGTTGTAGCTATGGAGCCTGAAGTTGTTGTAGCGCACCACGTAGCGCTGCAAATCAGCCCGGGCTTCATACTCCGAGCGGTAACCGGCTTCAGGCACCC
>NZ_MKGS01000079.1:0-5444 GCF_002836905.1 Pseudomonas sp. 43NM1
GCCAATATCTAAACTGGCGCAAACCTCGGGAACCGATATCCCCTCATCCAGCACCATGCCAGCAGCCTTGAGTTTGAACTCAGTTGAATAAGAATTACGCATATCCAAAAACACCTCAGATTTGGGCGCCATCATAGCGCCCGATTGAAGTGTCCAAAATCATTAGGCCAGTTCAGGCTTGCCCGCGAAAGCGGTGTATCAGGTAATCAAAAATCGCCTGACCGACCGCCATCGCGAGCAAGCTCTGCTCCCACAACTGCGCGGTTGTCTGCGGTGATGTACCCAATACAAAACCCGTAGGAGCGAGGCTTGCCCGCGAAAGCGTTCGATCAGCCAATATCTTTTCTGGCGGGTCCAGCGCTTTCGCGGGCAAGCCTCGCTCCTACAGGGGGCAGAGGACGTTAATCAGTCATCCGGCATTTCTGGTGGCTTGGTAGGCTTGGCCGGTTTTGTCGGTTTGGTACCCTTGGTGCCTTTTGCAGCTGCCGGTTCGGCTGCTGCTGGTGGTGGCGTGGCGGCGGCAGCGGCGGCCGCTTCTTTTTCGGCCATCGGCATCGCGTCGATGGTTTCGAAGATTTTCTTCAGGTCGACGGTTTTCGATTCATCACCCGAGCTTTCGAGTTTCTTCTCGCCATCCTTGCCCACCAGAATGACTTTCGGCAACGCGCCGGCACCCAGTTTCAGCGAACGAATCAGCGCCATGGTGTCCTGCTGCCCCATGTCTTTGCCGTCGAGTTGGCCGGACATGCTCAGCACGCTGTAGACCCGGATGTTGCGCTGGGCCAGGCCTTCTTTGTTGGCCGGATCGTCCAGCGATTTTTTCAAACCGAGCCAGACCGGGTCGATGGTGCTGGACGTGATCACAATCAGCGGCCGGGCCCTGCCCTTATCGATGTCCAACGGGGAATCGCCATCGGCGGCGAGCAAGGGGCCAGCAAGCGCCAGCAAGGTTGTCAGGGTCAATGACCTGATGAGCATGCGCGTCTCCTTTTGATATCCACGCTCTACTGATTGCGCATCGCGGCGATCGTTCCGGGTGACGGCCCGTAAAAATGTTTCGCCTAGGCCAAAGCTTAGGTCAGGGCCGATATTGCGCAACCGCACGACGCCGCACATCACCAGCGCCCCCAACCACCTCCTGTAGCAGCTGCCGAGCACCGCGAGGCTGCGTCCGGCGGATCATTGCAACACCCCGCACTGCTCCAGCCACTGCTCGAACGCCTTGAAGGTCGCCTCGGCCGCGACCACCGTTCGCGCTCGCTCGGCGGGGTCGCGCACTTCGTACAAGCACGCGAGAAAGCCGCGCCACATCACCAGCGTCGAGGTGCCGTATACCCCGAAAAACCGCCCGCCGCTGTGTTCGTCGATGCCCAGGCGCGAGTACAGACCGTTGCGCATCGACTGGCTGCCGAGTGTCGCGCCTTCGAGCACGTACAACACGCCGAGCACGTCGGCGGCGCTGCTGATCTGGAAGGCAAACCGGCACGGGGCAATCGCCTCGACGGCGTCTGTGCCGAGGCCGAGGGCAAACAGGTCTGCTTCGAGCGATGGGGTTTTGCTGCGGATCAGCCAGTCCAGGCCCGAAATGTTCATTGCCTGCCGGGCCAGCAAATGCTCCAGCGGCCGATAAAAACCGTAATAGGCTTTGATCAATCGGGTGTAAAGCGCCTGGTCGGCGGTGAAAAAAGGGATGCGTTTCTCCAGCAACTGATGCTGCTGGGTGGTAGCGACGCGCAGCTCATTGAGAATCAGCGGCAAACTCTTCGGCGGGACGTTCACGACAGAGCGTCGTGGCAGTGTCCGGCTGGGGAACGGAGACGTTCGATGACGTCGATTAAAGCGTGCACGTGTCACCTCATCCTTGTGGATCACGGGGGAATGCCGACAGGTCATCCGCGAATGGATGAAGGGTGGCTTGGCACCGTAGCACCTAATGGGGCGGGAGCAGTGGTTTGTTTGTGCGTGGCGCAAATTGCTGTGGGAATGAGCTTGCTGGCGATGAGGGTGGATCGGTCAAACCGGTGATTGAAGGCTAGTGCGCTATCGCGAGCAGGCTCACTCCTGCAGGTGCGGGGTCGGTTCGATAGCGGCGGGATCAGAACGCCAGTTTGTAGCCGATCAGCAGCAGCATCGTCGCCAGGCACGGGCGCAGCACTTCGTCGGAGATTCGCCCGGTGAGGTGGCTGCCGAGCCAGATGCCGGGCAACGAGCCGATCAAGAGGAAACCCAGCACCTGCCAATCCATGTTGCCCATGCTCGCGTGGCCGAGGCCGGCGACCAGGGTCAGCGGCACGGCGTGGGCGATTTCGGTGCCGACCAGGCGCCGCGTGGGCAGCAGCGGATAGAGGATAAACAGCGCAACAGTGCCGAGGGCGCCGGCACCAATCGACGTCAGCGCGACCATGGTGCCGAGGATCAGGCCGGTGATGACCGTCATCACATTCAGGCGAGTGCCGCTGGGGTTGTAGTTGCCGCCGGCGCGTCGATGGGCGAAAGCGAGCAGGCGTTTCTTGAAGAAAATCGCCATCGCCGTGGCAAACAGCACGAAGCCCAGGGCTTGCTTGATGATCGCGTTCATCGCGTCGGGCGCGGTGTGCAGGCTGCTGAGAAACCACAACGTCAGCGCCACCGCCGGCACGCTGCCGAGGGTCAGCCAACCGGTGATCGCCCAATCAATGTTCTTGTTTTTGCGGTGCACCAGCACGCCGCTGGATTTGGTAATGGCCGCGTACAACAGGTCGGTGCCGACTGCGGTGGCCGGGTTTACGCCAAACCACAACAGGATCGGCGTCATCAGCGAGCCACCGCCGACGCCAGTCATGCCGACGATAAAACCCACCACCAGTCCTGCGACGACTAAACCGAAATTCCCGAAATCCATTAACACGCCCGCAGCAATCGCATGAAAAAACTGGCCCGCAGCATAGCGATTTTTCTTATAACCACTTATATCGATACGGTCTATCGTTATGCCGCAAGCTCGCATCACTCTGTAGGAGCAGAGCTTGCTCGCGAAGAGGCCATCACCGGCAACATTGATGGTGAATGTTGATAAGCCTTCGCGAGCAAGCTTTGCTCCTACAGGGCCGGTCAGCGGGTTATTGGACGGGCAGGAAGTTGAGGAACAACAGGCTCTGCGCGTAATTCAGGCCAATGCGCCGATAGCGCTCATCGAGCATCTGCGTCAGCAAATCCAGGCGCGCGACGATCTTGCCGAATTCCACGGCAAAACTGAGGTTGCTGCCCTCCTCCGAAATCTCGTTGGAAAACAGCAACGGTTCGCCATTCTTGTTTTGCCGCTGGCTGAGAATCCACGTGGCTTTCTCGATGTTGCGCGCGGCGTTGCTGACGAACACCGGGTTGATCGCATCGGTCATGTAGAACTCCAGCCGATTGCCATGCGCGGTCACCAGCATGCTGCCGATCGCATAAATGAACGCGCCGACTCGATCGCCAAGAAACTCCGGACTCATCGCGAAACTCAATGCCGCCAGGTCTTTCTTGCCGCCAAGGGTGGGTAATGGCTGCTGCATTTCGATGGCTTCGCGCACCTGTTTTTCAGCGGATCGCGCGTCGAGGAAACCGGATTTTTTCAGTTCTTGCGGGTTGCGCAGGTACAGCTTGCTCATCAGCAAATAGAGGCTTTCGAGGTTGTCGTGCATCGCCAGCGTGGCCATGCGATCGACACTGGTCTGGAGGAATTCCTGAGGTTTGCCCTGGCGAAACTGGCTGACGATGTCGCTGCCCTGCTGCTGGCTGCAACCACTGGCGAACAGCAACGCCAGGCAGGCCAAAACGCGCATTGGGCTAGTAATGAGGGATGAAACTCGAACCATGGGATGTTGGGCTGACACGTCTTTGCGCGGCGGGAGTCGCCGCAGCCTGGCCATGCATAGAGCCGCGCATTGGCAAAAAGTGCAGTGCTGGCGCGGGTCTACCGATCACCGGCAGTTTTGCTTCATTCATTTAGTATGACTTTTTATTGAATAACGTGGTTTATCAGCTATAAATTGTCCTTCCAGCGTTATTTAGTATGACTACTACCACAACAACAAAAAATGGAAGGTCAACCATGCTTCAATCCCGCTACCTGCTCTCCGCCCTCGGACTGTCCCTGATGATCGCTACCCTCCCCGCCCACGCCGCCGGCCTGTCCAGCGAGCATAAGGCTTTCGGCAAAACCAATGACGGCACGCCCGTCGAGCAATACATCCTGCGCAACAGCCACGGCATGCAAGCCACGGTGATCACTTACGGCGCGACGTTGCAGTCGCTGCAAGTGCCGGACAAGAACGGCAAGGTCGATGACATCGTCCTCGGTTTTGATGATGTTCAGGGTTACCAGGCAGGCACCGCGTACTTTGGCGCGACCATCGGCCGCTTCGGCAATCGCCTGGCCGGCGGTGCGTTCGAGCTGGACGGCAAACGTTATCAGGTGCCGAAAAACGACGGCCCCAACTCGCTGCACGGCGGCAGTCAGGGTTTCGACAAACACGTGTGGAAAGCCGAGCCAGGCAGAGGCAAGGATGCGGCGAGCGTGACTCTGACGTACTTGTCGAAAGACGGTGAGATGGGTTTTCCCGGCAACCTGAAAACCGAGGTCACTTACAGCCTCACCGAGAACAATGAGCTGCGCATCGAGTACAAGGCCAGCACCGACAAACCGACGGTGCTGAACCTGACCAATCACAGCTATTTCAACCTCGCTGGCGCGGGTAATGGCGATGTATTGCAGCAACTGGCGACCTTGCACGCGAGCCATTACACGCCGATCAATGGCACGCTGATCCCGACTGGCGAACTGGCGCCAGTGGCCGGCACGCCGATGGATTTCAGCAAACCGACGGCCATCGGGCAGCACATCAAGGCTGATCACCCACAACTGAAATTCGCCGAACCGAAACAGGGTGGCTTCGATTTCAACTGGGCGCTGGACGCCAAGGGCGACGTGAGCAAACTGGCCGCCGACGTCAGCGATCCGCAATCCGGCCGGCGCCTGCAGCTCTACACCAGCGAACCCGGCGTGCAGTTCTACACCAGCAACTTCCTCGACGGCACCGTCAAGGGCAAGGGCGGCAAGGTTTATTCGCATTGGGGCGCGTTCACCCTCGAAACCCAGCACTACCCGGACTCGCCCAACCAGCCAAACTTCCCAAGCACCCGCCTCGACCCAGGCAAAACCTACAGCCAAAACACCGTGTTCAAATTCACCACCGAGTAAGCCGCCCCGAAACCCAACCACGCCACAAAACCCTGTAGGAGCCGAGCTGATCTGGTCAAGTAATCCTGGACACCAATTACGGTTTTTTCACGCCGCCATTTTCTCCATGGCGACCGGTGACCGGTAATCGTTGTAGCTATGGAGCCTGAAGTTGTTGTAGCGCACCACGTAGCGCTGCAAATCAGCCCGGGCTTCATACTCCGAGCGGTAACCGGCTTCAGGC
>NZ_MKGS01000080.1:0-81568 GCF_002836905.1 Pseudomonas sp. 43NM1
GGCCGGGCTGGATCGGCAGTCGATGAGCGACTGGAGCGCGCAAAGCACCTGGCTGGGGCTGGAGGTGGAAAGTTCGGAAGTGCTGGGCGGGCAACCGGAACACGCTTTCGTCACTTTCACCGCGCGCTGGCACGATGGCAGCGGTGAACACAGTCACCGCGAGCGTTCATCGTTTGTGCAGAACGACCGGCGCTGGTACTTCATCGACCCGACCGTGGCGCTCAAGGCTGGGCGCAATGACGCTTGCCCTTGTGCGAGCGGGCAGAAATTCAAGAAGTGCTGCGCAGGATATTTCGGCAATTGAGATGATGGTCACCCTGTAGCAGCTGCCGAAGGCTGCGTTCGACTGCGCAGCAGTCGTGAGATCAGGCGCCGCGGTGTGCCGGTTAGACCGAGTTGCCAGGATGGCGACTGCTTCGCAGCCGAACGCAGGCTTCGCCAGCTGCTACAAGTGAGAACCATCACCATGACCCGTCAACGCCGAACGTTACATCTGCTCACCCTGCTCGTATTCCTGAGCCTGGGCGGTTGCGCCTCCTGGTTCAGCAGCGACGAGCCCGAGCCGCAGTTGCATCTGGTCAAGGTCGAGGTGGTGCGCGCGAAACTGCTGGAGCAGAAATTCCTCCTGCACTTTCGCATCGACAATCCCAACAATGACGACTTGACCGTGCGCGGTCTGGAATACCGCATTCATCTGGGCGACATGTTGCTGACCGAGGGCGAGCATGAGCACTGGTTCAACGTCGGGCCCAAGCGCAGCGCTTATTTCAAAGTGCCGATCCGCACCAACCTGTGGCCGAAGGTGCGCGACCTGGTGAAAATGCTGAAAAGTCCCAAGCAACCCATCCCCTATCGTCTGGAAGGTGAACTGGAAACCGGTTTATTCATCGCGCACTACGTGCACCTGGCGCGTAATGGCGTGATAATCCCCGCCGATTTAATTCCGGAGTAAACCCGATGACCCAGCAACCCCACGTCCATGGCCCAGACTGCAATCATGACCATGACGCTCATGCCCACGATCACCACGATCACGACCATGGCCACGTTCACGGCCCGAACTGCGGCCACGCCCACCAGGAACCGGTGCGCAACGCCCTGAAAGACGTCGGCCGCAACGACCCTTGCCCATGCGGCAACGGCAAAAAATTCAAGAAGTGCCACGGCGCTTGATGCTTCGGGCGAACACCTGCTTCGCCCGCTGAACCCCCATCGCGAGCAGGCCCACTCCTACATTTGAGACTGGGTGACACCGCTTTCTGCGGTCACCCTGCATCCCCTGTGGGAGCGAGCTTGCTCGCGATGGCGGTGTGTCATTCAACATTTTTGCCGGATGTGAGATCGCTTTCGCGGGCAAGCCTTGCTCCTACAGGATTTGTTCGCTGTTGATGACCGTCGCGTACTCGCCATGCAGATTGCCCAGCGACATCGCATGCACTTCCTCGGCGGAATGCGGGTTGCCGAAAAAATCAGCCTTGTCGAAGGTAAAACACGCATCCTCCACCACCCACGCTTCAAACCCCAGATTCCCCGCCGTTCGCGCCGTGGATTCCACTGAATTATGGGTCGCCACCCCAACGATCACCAATTGCTCAATCCCCGCCTCACGCAACTGCGCCTCCAGCCCCGTCGCACAAAACGCGTCCGGCACTTGCTTCTGGATCAGTCGCTCCCCCGTCATCGGCTGAAACCGATCCTGAAACTCGACGCCCGATTGCTGCGGCCAGAACACCGAATCCGCTGAGCGCGACAAATGCTGCACATGAATCACCGGCCGCGCGGTGCGGCGCCAATACCCCAGCAATTCGACGATGCGCTCTTCAGCCTGCGGATTATTCCGACGTCCCAACCGGGGATGCAGGATGCCTTTTTGTTGATCGATGATGATCAGCGCCGCGTTGGTCTTGAGCTCCATGCTGACTTTTCTCACGTCGGGTCATTGAATTTCCCGCACTTCAGCATCACCTCTTCCTACAGGCAAGCTCTGCGGTGCAATCAGGACGACCTAATGCGAGCGCTGGCTGTCCGTACTTAACGACGTCTAATTTCTGGAGCACTCCATGATCGACCTGTATTACTGGACCACCCCGAACGGCCACAAAATCTCGATTTTCCTCGAAGAGGCTGGCCTCAAGTACGACGTGCACCCGATCAACATCAGCCAGAACGACCAGTTCAAGCCTGAATTCCTGAAGATCTCGCCGAACAACAAAATCCCGGCAATCGTTGATCACGAGCCGGCCGACGGCGGTGAGCCGCTGCCGTTGTTCGAGTCCGGCGCGATCTTGCTGTACCTCGCCGAGAAGACCGGCAAGTTCCTGCCCAAAGACCTGCGCGGGCGCCAACAGGCGCTGCAATGGTTGTTCTGGCAGATGGGCGGTCTGGGCCCGATGGCCGGGCAGAATCACCATTTCAGCCAGTTCGCGCCGGAGAAAATCCCCTACGCGATCAAGCGCTACATCGACGAAACCGCGCGCCTCTACGGCGTGCTCGACAAGCAACTGGCGAATAACGAATTCGTCGCCGGCAGCGAATACAGCATTGCCGACATGGCGATCTACCCGTGGATCGTCTCGCACAAATGGCAGAGCCAGAAACTTGAAGACTTCCCCAACGTCCTGCGCTGGTTCACTCACATCCAGAATCGCCCGGCGACGGTGAAGGCGTATGCGCTGGCGGCGAAGGTCAATCCACCCAAGTCTTGAGATTGATGCGTCTTGATTGGTGAGTGAGATTTTGTGGCGAGGGGGCTTGCCCCCGTTGGACCGCAAAGCGGTGCCAAAACCGGCGACGATGTTCTTGCAGTGAGACTTCGCTGACCGATTGGCGAGTGCTTCGCAGTCGAACGGGGGCAAGCCCCCTCGCCACAGGGTCACCAGGGGTATCAGGGCCTGCTGATCGGCGGTTTATCGGACAAATCCGCAAATAACCCTGCGCCCCGCTTGCGCGGCTACCTCCTGCTCACTAACGTAGCGGCTTTATTGCGTTACTACCCCCGCAGGAGCTTTGCCATGGCCTCGCCAGCCCTCACACATTTTCTTCCCCGGTTCGGCGTTGCCGCAGCAGTGGCCGGTGTTTTGAGCCTGACCGGTTGTCAGACCTGGGACACTCAGAACACCCTCCCCCCAGCCTCCGGCGTGCAGCCGCTCAAGGGCCTGGCGCAGAACGTTTCGGTGCGGCGCAATGCCATGGGCATGCCGCTGATCGAAAGCAACACCTTCCACGACGCGCTGTTCGCCCTCGGTTACGTGCACGCCAGCGACCGCATCACGCAAATGGTCACCATGCGCCTGCTGGCCGAGGGCCGCCTGGCAGAAATGTCCGGCGCCGACCTGCTCGACGCCGACCGCTACATGCGCGCCGTCAACCTGAAGAAAAGCGCCGGCGAGTTGTATAAAGCTTCGTCGCCACGCCTCAAGCGCTTCTTCGAAGTCTATGCGCGCGGCGTCAACGCCTACCTGTTCCGCTACCGCGACAAGCTGCCGGCCGACCTCGCCGCCAGCGGCTACAAACCGGAATACTGGAAACCTGAAGATTCGGCGCTGATTTTCTGCCTGCTCAACTTCAGCCAATCGGCCAACCTGCCGGAAGAAATTTCCGCGCTGGTGCTCGCGCAAACCGTCACCACCGACAAACTGCCGTGGCTGACGCCGTCCGCGCCCGATGAAAAACTGCCGGCAGCCGAAGCGGACAAACTGCAAGGCATCAAGCTCAACGGCGCGATCCCCGGTCTGGCCGAAATCAGCAAAGCCACCGGGCAACTGGCGGATTTGAACCTGCTCGGCGCCACCTCCTCGAACAACTGGGCGATCGGCCCGCAGCGCAGCCGCAGCGGCAAAAGCCTGCTGGCCAGCGACAGCCACGGGCCGATGGGCGTGCCGTCGCTGTACAGCTACGTGCAGATCCGCGCGCCGAAATATCAGGCCGCGGGCGTCAGCGTCGCCGGCCTGCCGATGGTGCTCGGCGGTTTCAACGGCAAAGTGGCGTGGAGCATGACCGCGGTCATGGGCGACAACCAGGACCTGTTCCTGGAAAAAATCCGCCGCCAGGGCAATGGCCTGGCCTATGACGTCGGCGGCAAATGGCAGCCAGTGGCCGTGCGCAACGAAACCTTCTTCGTCAAAGGTCAGCGCTCGATTCGCGAACCCGTGTACGAAACCCGCCACGGCGCGCTGCTCAACAGTGCCCAGGGCCTGAACATGGCCAATGGTTTTGGCGTCGCGTTGCAGACCCCAAGCTTCACCGACGACAAGACTCTGGACGCGTTTTTCGACCTGTCCCGCGCGCAAACCGTCGAGAAAGCCTCGGACGCCAGCCGCGAGATCCGCGCCATCGCCCTGAATCTGGTGTTCGCCGACGCCAGCAACATTGGCTGGCAAGTCACCGGCCGTTACCCGAATCGCCGCGAAGGCGAAGGCCTGCTGCCATCGCCGGGCTGGGAAGGTCGCTACGACTGGGACGGTTACGCCGACCCGATGCTCCATCCTTACGACCAGGACCCGGCGCAAGGCTGGCTCGGCACCGCCAACCAACGGGTGATTCCGCATGGTTACGGCATGCAATTGTCGAATTCCTGGTCCGCCCCGGAACGCGGCGAGCGCATGGCCCAACTGGCCGGCGCGGGCAAGCACGACACGCGCAGCCTGATCGCCATGCAGTACGACCAGACCACCACGTTCGCCGCCAAACTGAAAAGCATGTTTGAAGCGCCGGGCATGCCGCAGCCGCTGAAACAGGCAATCGACAAGTTGCCGGAAGCGGATCGCAGCAAGGCTCGCGAAGCGTTGACGCGCTTGATGGCGTTCGACGGCAAGCTCAGCCCGACGTCCGCCGATGCAGCGATTTACCAGTTGTTCCTGCAGGAAAGCGCCAAGCAGATTTTCCTCGACGAACTCGGCCCGGAAAGCAGCCCGGCGTGGCAAGCCTTTACCGCCAACGGCGAGTTGTCCTACGCGGCGCAGGCCGATCACCTGCTTGCTCGCGAAGACAGCCCGTTCTGGGACGACGCGCGCACCCCGCAGAAAGAAGACAAACCGGCGATCCTCGCGCGCAGTCTGGCGGCGGCGATCAGTGCAGGCGACAGCCAAATGGGCGGCGATCACAAGGCCTGGCAGTGGGGCAAATTGCACCGCTACGAATGGAAGAATGCCAATGGCCAGACCGTTCGCGGGCCGATGGCGGCCGGCGGCGATCACACCACGTTGAACACCGCAGCGTTCGCCTGGGGCGAGAACTTCAATACAACGCGAGTACCGGCGATGCGCTTTATCGTCGACTTCGGCCAGGCTGAACCGCTGATGGGGCAGAACGGCACCGGGCAATCGGGCAATCCGGCGAGCCCGAATTACCTGAACAGCATCGACCCATGGCTGAAAGGGCAATACATGAGCTTGCCAATGCAGCCGCAGAACTTCGACAAGGTGTATGGCAAGGCGCGGTTGACCCTGACACCAGGGAAATAAGCAACAATCCTGCCCCCCTGTGGGAGCGAGCTTGCTCGCGATGAGGCCTTTACAGTCAACCATGATGCTGACTGAAATAGCGCCATCGCGAGCAAGCTCGCTCCCACAGGAATAGCGCTGAACTCCGATAGAACTTCCCGCCTCACGCAAGCCTCATACCTAACAAGCCCCCCCTATTTGGCGACAATATGGATCTTGTTATCGCGCGCCCGGAAGGTTTGTACTGCCCCGCCGGGGATTTCTACATCGACCCGTGGCGCCCGGTGGAACGTGCGGTGATCACCCACGCCCACGGCGATCATGCGCATCGCGGCAATCAGCATTACCTCGCAGCGGCGCCCGGCGAAGGGATTCTGCGCTCGCGTCTGGGCCAGGACATCAACCTGCAAACCCTGCCCTACGGCGAGCGTTTGCTGCACCACGGCGTAACCCTGAGCTTTCATCCGGCCGGCCATGTGCTCGGTTCGGCGCAGGTGCGCCTCGAATACGGCGGTGAAGTCTGGGTCGCCTCGGGGGATTACAAAATCGAGCCCGACGGCACCTGCGCGCCGTTCGAACCGGTGCGCTGCCACACCTTCATCACCGAATCGACCTTCGGTCTGCCGATCTACCGCTGGCAGCCGCAAGCGCAGATCTTCGCCGAGATCAACCAATGGTGGCGGGCCAATATCGCCGCGCAAAAGGCCAGCGTGCTGTTCTGCTATTCCTTCGGCAAGGCGCAGCGGATTTTGCACGGCATCGACGCCAGCATCGGCCCGATTTTGTCGCACGGCGCCGTCGAGCCGCTGAACCGCGTCTACCGCGACGCCGGCATTTATCTGCCGCCGACGATTTACGCCGGCGACATCAAAAAAAGCGATCCGATCATGCGCCAGGCGTTGGTCATCGCCCCGCCCTCTGCCGGCGCGAGCACCTGGATGCGCCGGTTCGGCGACTACAGCGACGGTTTCGCCAGCGGCTGGATGCGTTTGCGCGGCCCACGGCGGCGGCGCGGCGTTGATCGCGGTTTTGTGCTTTCGGACCACGCCGATTGGCCGGGCCTGCTGTGGGCCATCGAGCAGACCGGCGCCGAACGAGTGATGGTCACTCACGGCTCTATTGGTGTGCTGGTCCAGCATCTGCGCGAGAAAGGCCTCGACGCACAAGGTTTCAGCACTGAATACGGCGATGACGAAGAAGAGAACGCCGCCGCGCCCGCCGAACTTGCCGAGGGGCAACGATGAAAGCCTTCGCCGAGCTGTACGCCGAACTCGACGCCACCACCTCAAGCAACGCCAAACTGGCGGCCATGCAAGCCTACTTCGCCCAAGCCGCGCCAGAAGATGCGGCGTGGGCGGTGTACTTTTTGTCTGGCGGGCGGCCTCGGCAATTGGTGCCAGTACGCGCACTGCGGGAATTGGCGGTGAGTATTTCCGGACTGTCGCCGTGGTTGTTCGAGGAAAGTTACCAGGCCGTCGGCGATCTGGCGGAAACCATTTCGCTGGTATTGCCGGAAACCGATCACAGCTCAACCGACGGCCTCGCGGTGTGGATCGAAGAAAAACTGCTGCCGCTGCGCGGTGAAACGCCGGAATTTCTCGCCCGACATTTGCCGTCACTGTGGGCACAACTCGACAGCGCGAGCCTGATGCTGTGCATCAAATTGATCACCGGCAGCTTTCGCGTCGGCGTCTCGAAGTTGCTGGTCACCCGCGCATTGGCGGCGATGGCCGAGCTCGACAGCAAACGCGTGGCCCAGCGCCTGGTGGGTTACACCGACCTGTCCAACCGCCCGACCGCTGCGAGTTACCTGAAACTGATCGCGCCGCAATCGGATGAAGAACACGCGCAACGCGGCGGTCAGCCGTATCCGTTTTTTCTCGCGCACGCCTTGGCGCAACCGGTCGAGCAGTTTGAAGCGCTGCTCGGCCCGGCCAGCCAGTGGCAAGTGGAATGGAAGTGGGACGGCATCCGCGCGCAAGTAGTGAAGCGCGAGGGCAGGTTGTGGATCTGGTCGCGGGGCGAAGAATTGGTCAGCGAGCGCTTCCCCGAATTGCATGCGCTGACCCACGGTTTGCCGGACGGCACGGTGATCGATGGTGAAATTGTCGTGTGGAAATCCTCGCAACCGGACACCGAGGATGCCTTCGATCCGCAATCCACCGCGCCGCCGTCCGTGCAGCCATTTGCCTTGCTGCAACAACGCATAGGGCGCAAAACCCTCGGCAAGAAAATCCTCGAAGACGTGCCGGTGGTGGTGCTCGCCTATGACTTGCTGGAATGGCAGGGCGAAGATTGGCGCAACCACACGCAGGCTGAACGCCGCGAGCAATTGGAGCAGGTGATTGCCACGTGCAACAGCCCGGTGCTGCTGGCCTCGCCGCTGCTCACCGGCAAAGACTGGTTCGACCTCGCCGAACAGCGCGAAGCGTCGCGGCGCCTCGGCGTCGAAGGCATGATGCTCAAGGCCCGGGACGCGATGTATGGCGTCGGCCGGACGAAGGACATGGGCGTCTGGTGGAAATGGAAAGTCGAGCCGTTCAGCGTTGACGCGGTGTTGATCTATGCGCAACGCGGGCATGGCCGGCGCGCGAGTCTTTATAGCGACTACACGTTCGCGGTGTGGGACGGCCCGCCCGACGCCAGCGAGCGCACCCTGGTGCCGTTTGCCAAGGCGTATTCGGGGCTGACCGATGAGGAAATGCGCAAGGTTGACGGCATCGTGCGCAAAACCACGGTGGAGAAGTTCGGGCCGGTGAGCAGTGTGACGCCGAGTCTGGTGTTTGAGCTGGGCTTCGAAGGCATCGCGCTGTCGAAACGGCACAAAAGCGGAATCGCCGTGCGCTTCCCAAGAATGCTGCGCTGGCGCCAGGACAAAACCGTCGAAGAAGCCGACAGCCTCGCCACCCTGCAAGACCTCCTGAGCTAAAGACCGCCCCTGTAGGAGCGAGGCTTGCCCGCGAAAGCGCAGTGTCAGCTAGAAGAGATTTTGCTGACCCACCGCTATCGCGAGCAGGCTCACTCCTACAGGGGGTTAGCGGTGTTCGTTAATCTCTGTTAGCACAAACCTTGTAGGAGTGAGCCTGCTCGCGATGGCGCAGGGTCAGTCAAAGCGAATACCGACTGACTCCGCGCTTTCCCAAAGCACCCGCATCGAGCCTTTACCCGGATCTGAACTATATTGGTGCAGCAATTTCCGCACGCCCATTTGCGTGCACAAATCCTGTTCAGGCATTTGTTGAATCACCTTTTAAAACGCTTGTTCGGGACTCTGGTTCGGAAATTGCTACTTTCATTAGGTCTTACGCTTTCCAGTAACAATAATTCTGCGCCACAAGCGCTCATATTGGTTTTTAGGGATTGAATAATGAAAAAAGCATTGCTGACCCTTTCTGCACTGGCGTTGTGCATGGCTGCCGGCTCCGCGCTGGCCAAGGAATATAAAGAGCTGCGTTTTGGCGTTGACCCTTCCTACGCACCGTTCGAGTCGAAAGCGGCCGATGGCAGCCTGGTAGGCTTCGATATCGACCTGGGCAACGCGATCTGCGCCGAGCTGAAGGTCAAGTGCAAATGGGTCGAAAGCGATTTCGACGGCATGATTCCGGGCCTAAAGGCCAATAAATTCGACGGCGTGATCTCTTCGATGACCGTCACCCCGGCTCGCGAAAAAGTCATCGACTTCTCCAACGAGCTGTTCTCCGGCCCAACCGCTTACGTATTCAAGAAGGGTTCCGGCCTGAGCGAAGACGTCGCTTCGCTGAAGGGCAAGACTGTCGGTTACGAGCAAGGCACCATTCAAGAAGCCTACGCCAAAGCCGTGCTGGACAAGGCCGGGGTCAAAACCCAGGCCTACCAGAACCAGGATCAGGTGTATTCGGACCTGACCTCGGGTCGCCTCGATGCCGCCATTCAAGACATGTTGCAAGCTGAATTGGGCTTCCTGAAGTCGCCAAAAGGTGAAGGCTACGAGATCAGCAAGCCGGTCGACAGCGAATTGCTGCCAGCCAAAACAGCTATCGGTATCTCTAAAGGTAACAAAGACCTCAAAGCACTTTTGGATAAAGGTATCAAAGCGTTACACGACGATGGCACCTACGCCACCATTCAGAAGAAACACTTTGGCGATCTGAATCTGTACAGCGGCAAATAATGCCCGGCGCCCATCTCACGATGGGCGCTTTTTTTACTCGATCAGGTTGCTGATTTATGTTCGAAAACCTCTTACAAAATCTGGGGCTCTCTGCCTTCAGCCTTCAGGGCTTCGGTCCGTTGCTGATGCAAGGCACCTGGATGACCATCAAATTATCGGTGTTGTCGCTCATAGTCGCCGTGCTCCTCGGCTTGCTGGGCGCCAGTGCCAAACTGTCAAAACTCAAACTGGTGCGCGTGCCGGCGCAGCTCTACACCACGCTGATTCGCGGGGTGCCGGACCTGGTGCTGATGCTGCTGATTTTCTACAGCCTGCAAACCTGGCTGACGTCGTTCACCGATTTGATGGAATGGGAATACATCGAAATCAATCCGTTCAGCGCCGGGGTCATCACCCTGGGCTTCATTTACGGCGCGTATTTCACCGAAACCTTCCGTGGCGCCATTCTTGCGGTGCCGCGCGGCCAGGTCGAGGCCGCCACCGCGTATGGCCTCAAACGCGGCCAGCGCTTTCGGCTGGTGGTGTTCCCGCAGATGATGCGTTTCGCCCTGCCGGGCATCGGCAATAACTGGATGGTGATGCTCAAGGCCACCGCGCTGGTGTCGATCATCGGCCTCGCCGATCTGGTCAAGGCTGCGCAGGACGCCGGTAAAAGCACCTATCAACTGTTTTACTTTCTGGTGCTCGCCGCGCTGATTTATCTGGTGATCACCAGCATTTCCAACTTCGTCCTGCGCTGGCTCGAACGCCGCTACGCCGCCGGCTCCCGGGAGGCCGTACGATGATCGAACTCTTGCAGGAATACTGGAAACCCTTCCTTTATACCGACGGCTACAACATCACCGGTCTGGCGATGACCATGTGGCTGCTCAGCGCCTCGATCTGCATTGGTTTTGTGGTGTCGATCCCGCTGTCGATTGCGCGGGTGTCGCCGCACTTCTACATTCGCTGGCCGGTGCAGTTTTACACCTACCTGTTCCGTGGCACGCCGCTGTATATCCAGTTGCTGATTTGCTACACCGGCATCTACAGCCTCGCGGCGATCCGCGAACAACCGGTGCTCGACGCGTTCTTTCGGGATGCGATGAACTGCACCATCCTCGCCTTCGCCCTGAACACTTGCGCCTACACCACGGAGATTTTCGCCGGGGCGATTCGCAGCATGGCGCACGGTGAAGTCGAAGCGGCCAAGGCCTACGGTCTGACCGGCTGGAAGCTCTATGCCTACGTGATCATGCCGTCCGCCCTGCGTCGCTCGTTGCCGTATTACAGCAACGAAGTGATCCTGATGCTGCACTCGACCACCGTGGCGTTCACCGCGACCATTCCGGACATTCTGAAAGTGGCGCGGGACGCCAACTCGGCGACGTTCCTGACGTTCCAGTCGTTCGGCATCGCCGCGCTGATCTACCTGACCATAACCTTTGCGCTGGTTGGCCTGTTTCGACTTGCCGAACGCCGCTGGCTAGCCTTCCTCGGGCCGACCCACTAGGCCTTTTACTGTTTCAGGAAACGCACGATGCGCCACCAGATCCATGACTTGCTGGCCCCGCTGCCGGGGACTGCGCGACACATCCACAGTTTTCATTTCGGCCCTGCGTCGGCCACAGGCAAGATCTACATCCAGGCGTCCCTGCACGCCGACGAATTGCCCGGCATGCTCGTCGCGTGGCACCTCAAGCAACGCCTGGCCGAGCTGGAAGCGGCCGGGCGTTTGCGCAGCCAAATTGTCCTGGTGCCGATTGCCAACCCGGTCGGCCTCGAACAAGTGCTGATGGACGTGCCGCTGGGCCGTTACGAGCTGGAGAGCGGGCAGAATTTCAATCGCTGGTTCGTCGATTTGAGCGAAGAAGTCGGCAACGACATCGAAGGCCAGCTCGGCGACGATCCACAGCACAATCTCGAGTTGATCCGCAGCAGCCTGCGCAACGCCCTCGCCCGCCAGACCGCCAGCACGCAGTTGCAATCCCAGCGCCTGACCCTGCAACGGCTGGCCTGTGACGCGGACATCGTGCTCGACCTGCATTGCGATTTCGAAGCCGTCGCGCACCTTTACACCACGCCTGAGGCCTGGCCGCAGGTCGAGCCGCTGGCGCGCTACATCGGCGCCGAGGCCAGCCTGCTCGCCACCGATTCCGGCGGTCAGTCGTTCGACGAGTGTTTTACCTTGCTCTGGTGGCAGTTGCAGGAGCGCTTCGGCGAGCACTTCAATATTCCGCTGGGGAGTTTTTCGGTCACCGTCGAATTGCGCGGTCAGGGTGACGTCAATCACCCGTTGGCCAGTGTCGATTGCCAGGCGTTGCTCGACTATCTGATTCACGTCGGCGCCATCGCTGGCGAACCAGCGCCACTGCCCGAACTGCCTTATCCCGCCACGCCGCTGGCCGGCGTCGAACCGGTGGCCACGCCGGTCGGCGGTTTGCTGGTGTTCTGCGCGCAACCGGGGCAATACCTGCAGGCCGGGCAACTGATCGCCGAAGTCATCGACCCGATCCTCGATCGCGTCACCCCAATCCATTGCACCGCCGCCGGGTTGATGTACGCCCGCTCGCTGCGGCGCATGGCCACTGCCGGCATGGTGATCGCCCACGTCGCGGGCACCGAAGCCTATCGCAGCGGCTACCTACTTTCGCCTTGAGGATGCATGCCCCATGTACAAACTGACCATCGAAGGCCTGCATAAAAGTTACGGCGACCATCATGTGCTCAAAGGTGTTTCGCTCAAGGCCAACACCGGCGACGTGATCAGCCTGATCGGCGCCAGCGGCTCGGGCAAAAGCACGTTCCTGCGTTGCATCAACTTTCTTGAGCAACCGAACGACGGCGCAATGAGCCTCGACGGCAAAGACGTGCGGATGATCAAGGACCGCCACGGCATGCACGTCGCCGACCCTGATGAACTGCAACGGATCCGCACGCGGCTGGCCATGGTGTTCCAGCATTTCAACTTGTGGAGCCACATGACGGTGCTGGAAAACATCACCATGGCGCCGCGCCGCGTGCTCGGTTGCAGCAAGGAAGAAGCCGAGGACCGCGCGCGGCGTTATCTGGACAAAGTCGGTTTGGCCGCGCGAGTGGCCGATCAATACCCGGCGTTCCTCTCCGGCGGCCAGCAGCAACGGGTAGCGATTGCCCGCGCTCTGGCGATGGAGCCGGAGGTGATGCTGTTCGATGAACCGACCTCGGCGCTCGACCCGGAACTGGTCGGCGAAGTGCTGCGGGTGATTCAGGGGCTGGCCGAAGAGGGCCGGACGATGATCATGGTCACCCACGAAATGAGCTTCGCGCGCAAAGTATCGAGCCAGGTGCTGTTTCTGCATCAGGGTCTGGTGGAAGAAGAAGGCGCGCCGGAAGAGGTGCTGGGCAATCCGAAGAGCGAGCGGCTGAAGCAGTTTCTCAGCGGCAATCTCAAATAACCCGCCACCCAACAACACCGCTCACCCTGTAGGAGCGAAGCTTGCTGTGGGAGCAAAGCTTGCTCGCGAAGGCGTCCTATCAGCCAACGATTATGTTGACTGATACGACGCCTTCGCGAGCAAGCTCTGCTCCTACAGGTCCGTGTGTGGTCATCAATGTCAGTACATCATCTTTAAACCTTTCGCCCGCCGCCGTGGTCACTGAAAGAACACTTTCAGAGCGCACACGGCCGGCATGGGCAACTCCCCCGACTACGCAAAAAAATGGTTCACCGCCCGCGGCTGGAAGCCGTTCGCCTTTCAGAAACAAGTGTGGACCGCGGTCAAACGCGGCGAATCCGGGATGCTGCACGCCAGCACTGGCGCCGGTAAAACCTATGCCGTGTGGTTCGCCGCGCTCAATCGCTTTGCCTCAAGCGTCACGCCGGTGGAAAAACCGAAGAAGCGCAAGCCGCCCGCCGAGCCGATCACCGTGCTGTGGATCACGCCGATGCGCGCCTTGGCCGCCGACACGGCGCGCGCGCTCGAAGCGCCATTGCAGGATTTGCAAATTGGCTGGAGCGTTGGCCTGCGCACCGGCGACACCAGCAGTAGCGAACGTGCACGCCAGAGTCGGCGACTGCCGACGACGCTGATCACCACGCCGGAAAGCCTGACCCTGATGCTCGCCCGCGCCGATGCGCAAACGGCGTTGTCGACGTTGCGCATGGTGGTGGTGGATGAATGGCACGAATTGATCGGCAACAAACGCGGCGTGCAGTTGCAACTGGCCCTCGCGCGGTTGCGCCGCTGGCATCCGCAGTTGATTGTCTGGGGCGTTTCCGCGACGTTGGGTAATCAGGACCACGCGCAGCAGGTATTAATCCCACAAGACAACGGCGTCAGCGTGCAGGGTGAAAACGGCAAAGACCTGCGCGTCGACACCCTCCTGCCACCGGCCATCGAACGCTTCCCCTGGGCCGGGCACATCGGTTTGAAGATGTTGCCGCAAGTGGTCGCCGAACTCGATTCCAGCCCCAGCACGCTGGTGTTCACCAATACCCGCGCGCAATCGGAAATCTGGTATCAGGCCTTGCTGGAGGCGCGCCCGGACTGGGCCGGGCTGATCGCCTTGCATCACAGCTCACTGTCGCGCGACACCCGCGATTGGGTGGAACGCGCGCTCAAGGACGGCCAACTGAAAGCGGTGGTCTGCACCTCCAGCCTCGACTTGGGCGTGGATTTTTTGCCGGTCGAACGCGTGTTGCAGATCGGCTCGGCGAAAGGCGTGGCGCGGCTGATGCAGCGCGCCGGGCGTTCCGGTCACGCGCCTGGGCGGGTGTCGCGCGTCACGTTGGTGCCGACCCATAGCCTCGAATTGGTCGAGGCCGCCGCCGCGCAAGACGCCGTGGCGCAGCGGCGCATCGAACCGCGCCAATCACCGCACAAACCGCTGGATGTACTGGTGCAGCATCTGGTCAGCATGGCGCTCGGCGGTGGCTTTATTCCTGAACAGTTGTACGAAGAAGTCCGCGGCGCCTGGGCTTATCGCGATCTGACCCTGGCGGATTGGGCATGGGCGCTGGCTTTCGTACGTCACGGCGGACTTTCTCTGACGGCGTATCCGGATTATCGCCGGGTCGAACCGGACGAACACGGCGTGTGGCGCGTACCCGATGCGCGACTGGCGCGACGCCATCGCATGAGCATTGGCACGATTGTCAGCGACGCGAGCATCCAGCTGAAGTTCTGGAGCAAGGGCGGTGGCGGCAAAACGCTGGGCAGCGTCGAGGAAGGATTTATCGCTCGGCTCAAGCCTGGCGACGGTTTTCTCTTCGCCGGGCGTTTGCTGGAGCTGATCCGCGTCGAAAACATGACCGCGTACGTGCGCCGCAGCACGGTCAAACGCGCCACAGTGCCGCGCTGGAATGGCGGGCGCATGCCGCTTTCCAATGAACTGGCGCGGGCGGTGGTCGCACGTTTCAGCAGCGCCGCCGCCGGCGACTTTGTCGGCCCGGAAATGAAAGCGCTGCGCCCGCTGCTGGAAGTGCAGCAACGCTGGTCCGGGTTGCCGACCGAAAACAGCCTGCTGGCCGAGTCGCTGAAGTCGCGCGAAGGCTGGCATTTGTTCCTGTATCCGTTCGCCGGGCGCCAAGTGCATTTGGGCCTGGCGAGCCTGTTGGCGTGGCGGATCAGTCAGCGCCAAGCGGTGACGTTCTCGATTGCGGTCAACGATTACGGGCTCGAATTGCTCAGCGCCACCTATGTCGATTGGTCCGAACACTTGGATCCGGCGTTGCTCAGCGCCGACAATCTGCTGGCCGACGTGCTCGCCAGCCTGAATGCCGGGGAACTGGCGCTGCGACGCTTTCGCGAGATCGCCCGGATCGCCGGGCTGGTGTTCGCCGGCTACCCTGGCGCGCCGAAAAGTACGCGACAGGTGCAGGCATCGAGCGGTTTGTTTTTCGAGGTGTTCAAGCAGTACGACGCCGACAACTTGTTGTTGGCCCAGGCTGGGGAAGAAGTCCTACGGGAAGAATTGGATATTCGGCGACTGGAGGAAACGTTGGCCCACATCAATAGTTTGAGATTCGACCTGCATCAGATCAAACGTCCTACGCCGCTAGGCTTTCCGCTGTTGGTGGAAAGAATGCGCGAAAGCATGAGCTCGGAAAAACTCGCTGATCGCATCCGCCGAATGGTCGGCGATCTGGAAAAAACCGCTGAAACCGGGAAAAACTGATGGGCGCGCCGTTTCCTGTGCGCCTGGCTGGCGAAGAGCTTTGGTTGTTGCCCGAGAAAGCGATTTATTGGCCAGCGCAGCAGGCACTGCTGATCGCCGACGTGCATTTCGGCAAGGCTGCGGCGTATCGCAGCCTCGGCCAACCGGTGCCGCGCGGCACCACGTCGCAAAACATTGCGGTGCTGGACGGATTGCTGGCCGCCCTGCCCTGTCGTCAGTTGATCTTTCTTGGCGACTTTCTGCATGGGCCGGGCTCGCACGCGACCGAGACATTGAAGGCGTTGGCGACCTGGCGTGAGCGTCATCACGCGCTGCCGATGACGCTGATTCGCGGTAATCACGACAAACGCGCGGGCGATCCGCCGGACTCGCTGAACATCCGCGTGGTCCCGGAACCGCTGCTGCTGGGGCCGTTTGCGTTGCAGCACGAACCGGATCCGCACCCGAGCCGCCACGTGCTGGCGGGCCACGTGCACCCGGTTTATCGACTGCATGGCAAGGGTCGGCAAAGTTTGCGTCTGGCGTGTTTCAGATTGGGCGAGCAGATCAGCCTGATGCCTGCGTTCGGCGCATTTACCGGCGGTTATCAGGTCGATCGGGATGACAGCTGTCGGGTGTTCGTCATCGGCGATGGCGAGATTTGGCCAGTTTGAATCGTGGGAGCAAAGCTTGCTTGCGATGGCGGTGAGTCAGGCAACTATTAGCTGACAGATACACCGCCATCGCGAGCAAGCTTTGCTCCTACAGGTAACGCGTTATCGATTACAGGTAGGCGTGATCGATCCCGCGTCATGCGACGAGCGCGGGACCAACATCAGGCGACAGGCGCCGGAGGTGGCTCATCTGGCAGGGTTGGCACACCGGGTTCGGTGGGCTGTTCATTGGGGGAGTCTGGGTCGGGTTGGCCGGGGATGCCCCCTGCCAGCATTGGCGGATGCGCCAACAAGGACCAGGCCAGGACACCGACTTGATTGGGCTCGAGCCTGGCCAGTTCGGCGCTTATTTGCGGATCGATCTTCATGGAGCACTCCTGAGCAATGGCCCGATCCGCTGTAAGCAAACCGGGCAGTACACCCAATAGAGTGTTTAGCCGCCAAAGAATTCCCCGAACCTGTCAGATGGACGACTCAGGTGCGTGGCAACGTGACGCCGCGCTGGCCCTGATACTTGCCGCCACGGTCCTTGTAGGACACTTCGCACTCTTCGTCGGATTCGAAAAACAGCATCTGCGCCACGCCTTCATTGGCGTAGATTTTCGCCGGCAGGGTCGTGGTGTTGGAGAATTCCAGAGTGACGTGACCTTCCCACTCAGGCTCAAGCGGCGTCACGTTGACGATAATGCCGCAACGCGCGTAGGTGCTTTTACCCAGGCAGATGGTCAGCACGTTGCGCGGGATGCGGAAGAATTCCACGGTGCGCGCCAGTGCAAAAGAGTTGGGCGGGATGATGCAGACGTCGCTGGTGACATCAACAAAGCTCTTCTCATCGAAGTTCTTCGGGTCGACGATGGCCGAGTTGATGTTGGTGAACACCTTGAATTCACCGGCGCAGCGCACGTCGTAGCCATAGCTCGACACGCCGTAGGAAATCAGCCGCTCGGCACCTTCGCCGCGCATCTGGCGCTCGACGAACGGTTCGATCATGCCGTGCTCTTGCGCCATGCGGCGAATCCACTTGTCCGATTTGATGCTCATGGCGGGGTTGTCCTGAATAGCGAGGTGGAAAAATTCTGTCCGGCATCTTACTAGGCGCACGCCCCGGGTTCAAAGTGCGAGAAATAATTCTCGGCGATCCCCCGTGATTACCGGGGCTTGGCGCCGATCCGATGCACCGTCAGTCACGAAATCAGAGAAACATTCGCACGAAGCATTGGCACGTTCTGCAAAAAGGGTTAAGGTGGCGCCACTGTGCTGCTTGTGTCACTGAGAATCTCTACACGATATGTTGAATTTCGATCCAACCATCTACAAGAATTTTTCCTGCTCTTTGCACTCAGTCTCGGCCAGGGTTCTTCCTGCGTCGCAGTTATCTTTGTTCAAGGAGTTACACCATGTCTAATCGCCAAACCGGTACCGTTAAGTGGTTCAACGATGAAAAAGGCTTCGGCTTCATCACTCCACAATCCGGTGACGACCTGTTCGTTCACTTCAAAGCAATCCAATCCGACGGCTTCAAAAGCCTGAAAGAAGGCCAACAGGTTTCTTTCATCGCTACCCGCGGTCAGAAAGGCATGCAAGCTGAAGAAGTTCAAGTTATCTAACTTGTACTTGCTTTAGTAAAAAGCCCCGCCCTCAAAAGCGGGGCTTTTTTGTGGGCGAGTGTTTTTGCCTTACGCCACAGCGCCCTCCTTCTATATGATTCGCCACCTGGAAAATCACATGGAAGCAGCAGGATGCCGTTCAACCAATGGAAAACCCTGGGCGCAGCACTGATCGCCCTCTCGTCGCCCTTCTCGATTCACGCCGATCCCCGCCCCGACCACCCGACCATCATCGTCGGCATGAACACCCACGCGACCTATCTCGCCAAAGGCCCTGACGCTCAAGGCGCCTCGCAGCTACAGCTGCGCGCGGCAGTGTTACTGCAACTCTCGACCGAACACGCTTGCGGCAGCAATGAGGTTTACCTCACACCGGAATCAGTGGGCGTGCCCAACGAATCGTTCGGCCGACTGATCGACGAAGTGCAGCAATTGATCGACGACGAAACCCCGTTGCTGATAACGCTCTCGGAATGTGACGGCAAACGCGCATTTTTCGAGAAAGTCCGTGCCTGCACGCCGAAAGAATGCGCCCAGCTGACCACATCGCTGGTGGACGGCAAGCTGTATCTGGACGAGGAATACGCACCGACCAGCAAGGGCCAGGCGACGTTCTACCTGCCGATGCCACTGACCTACGATAAAAAGCGCAAAGCCTGGCACGCCAAAATCCAGTACGCGGAAACCGGCACCCTGCGCCGCGACTACTTCGTCGACGCCAAGGACTTCGTCTCGGGCAAACCTGTTCTGGAATCGAAAACCTATTACCCAAACGGCAAACTCGGCCAGACCTTGAAGTACGACTTGCAGGGCAACCCTCAAGGTGAAGTGCTCAGCTATTCCGACAGCGGCGTACTGACCAAGCGCTCTCATTACCTGGACGGTCAATTGGAAGGCCGGGAAACCACTTATCACGACAACGGCAAAGAAGCCGAGGCCTATAACTGGCATCAGGGCAAACGCGTCGACGGCGAATACCTGGAACATGACGAAAACGGCGCAGTGATTGGCCGGATCAGTTATCGCAACGACGTCCCGGACGGCCCGGCCCTGAGTTATTACCCCAACGGCAAACTCAAAGACAGCAGCACCTTCGTCGCGGGCCTGGCACAGGGCGCCAGCACGTCTTACTTCGAAGACGGCTCGGTGCGCAGCACGCGCAACAACGTCGACAGCAGCCCGGACGGCTGGGTCATCAGCTATTACGCCGACGGCAAAGTCGAGGAAAAGCAGTTTTTCGAAAAACAGGTGCAGCGCAGTTACGCCACGTGGAACGCCCAAGGCGTGCAAACCGTGCAATGGCAATGGGACGAAAAGCACCGCGAACAGGGTGATTTCAAGGAGTGGTATCAGAGCGGGCAGTTGAAGGATCACCGCATCTACAAGGACGGCAAACTGCAGGGCCCGGCCATCACCTGGTTCGAAAACGGCCAGATGAGCTCATCAGTCGATTACGTCGAGGGCCGCGAGCAAGGCGTGATGCACATGTGGAAACAGGACGGCAGCCCGAATGGCGAATGCCGTTACGAGGCCGGTGTGCGTCAGGGTGAATGCACCTAAGCCGCGATCCCCCACAAAAAAAAGCAAAAAAAATCGCAGCCTCAGTGGCTGCGATTTTTTTGATCTGTCAGCTAGTTACCAAGCCACGCCAAACCCTGCGGTGTAGCGCGTCTTGTTCAGATCGGCGTCATTGGTGCCACTGATGACATCGCGCTCAGCCTTGAGGTTAAGCGAAGCCCACTCGGTGACCTTGTAGCGCAAGCCCAATTCGGCATCCAGCGAGTAATCGGCTACGCCGGACAGCGGCTTGCCCAGTTCGCCGTTGGTGAAGAACTCGACTTTCTTGCCAATCAGGTAACGGTTGTAATCCCACTTCATCGCGACCGAATAGAAGTCGTCCTTGCCGCCATCGCTGTATTCGTAATCGGTGCGGTTGAGCAGCGAACCCAGCGAGAACGCGCCCAGTTCGTTATCCCAGAATTGATAACCCGGACCGGTACCGACGACGCGCTGACGGGACAACTCTTCAACCTTGTCGCGTTTGTAGTTCAAGCGACCCTGCCAGTACCAGTGATCGGTCAGGAAGCGGTCGAGGGAATACTCGGCGCGCCAGTTGTCGGTGGTGACCACGTCGTCCTGGAATTCGCGGTTGTACTCGCCTTCGGCAATGTGCCGCCAGCGACCATGGCGCGCGGAAGTCTTGAAGCCGACGTCGTAATCATCGGTGTCCTTCTCGGCGCGCTGATAGTCCAGCGCCATGTCGACGTTGCCCTTCCACACCAGATCTTCGACCACCGGTTTAGGCTTGAGAATCTGCTGGATACTCGCCAACTCGACAGTTTTCGGCGCTTCGCCATTGGCCAGGGTGACTTTGCCATCCTCGGCGGCTTGCAGCGATTTGGCCTTCTCGCCGTTGTAGGCGTCTTGCTTGACCAGCAGTTCCTGGTCGCTTTCCAGGGTTTTGACCTGCTTCCAGTCAATCGGGATAGCGCCGGCGTATGCGGTCTGGATCAGCAGTTTGCCGCCATCGAACACGGTGATCTTGCCGCTTAATTTGTCACCGTTTTTCAACCATACGGTGTCGGCGAGCAAAGGCGTGGAAGCACTGAAGACAGCGAGGCACAACAAGGTTCTGGACAACATAAGCGGATCGAAGGCTCTGGTTTGCGAAAAAAAGTCGGCATTATCCCTAGGAATAACGCGCTAGCAAGGACTGACCCGACTAATTCTATTGAGTTCATTTCTCAATTGGCACCGCAGGCTCTAATCTGGCGGCGATAAAAACCCATTTCCTCAGGTATTGCGGACGTGAACGACGTAACCAGCGAAACCGAAAGCCCGGCGCAAATCCGACGCACGGCACTCTATTTGACCCTGGCTCAAGTGCCCGAGGGCAAAGTCGTCAGTTACGGGCAATTGGCGCAATTGGCCGGACTCGGCCGGGCCGCGCGCTGGGTTGGGCGCACCTTGAGCCAATTGCCCGGCGACACCACCCTGCCCTGGCATCGCGTGCTCGGCACCGTTGGGAGAATCAGCTTGCCGGCGGGCAGCGCTTCCGGCGATGAACAACGTGCGCGTTTGCGCACCGAAGGCATCAGTGTCCTGAACAATCGTGTTGATATTCAGCGTCATGGCTGGCGCCCGGTAGAGCACAGCGGTTAGAGTGCGCGCTTTGTTTCCGTAATCTTGAGGCAGACTCCAGCCCATGCCCCGTAAAACCTGGCGCGCCGCGCTCGCCGCCTATGCCAGCCCTTCAACACTTGTGCTGTTGTTGCTTGGTTTCGCCGCCGGCCTGCCCTACATGCTGGTGTTTTCGACGTTGTCAGTCTGGTTGCGTGAAGCCGGTGTGGCTCGCGAAACCATCGGTTATGCAAGCCTCATCGGTTTGGCCTACGCCTTTAAATGGGTGTGGTCGCCGCTGCTCGATCAATGGCGCCTGCCACTGCTCGGCAAACTCGGCCGCCGCCGCTCGTGGCTGGTGCTTTCGCAATCATTGGTGATCCTCGGCCTGATCGGCATGGGTTTCTGCGATCCGCAGAAGCACCTGTCCTGGCTGATCGCGATTGCCGTGGTCGTCGCATTCGCCTCCGCCACGCAAGACATCGCGGTCGATGCCTATCGTCTGGAAATCGCCGACGACAGCCGCCAGGCCGCCCTCGCCGCCAGCTACATGTCCGGTTATCGCATTGCTGCGCTGCTGGCGACTGCGGGCGCGCTGTTCTTCGCCGAAGGTTTTGGCTCCACCGGTTTCAACTATCAGCACTCGGCGTGGGCCGGCACTTATGTGCTGTTCGGCGCGTTGATGATTCCTGCGCTGCTGACCACGCTGTTCATGCGCGAGCCACCGGTGCCGCTGCGCACTCAGTTGCAGGCCGGGCGCTACAGTTTTGTCCATCAATTGGCGTCGGTATTTGTCCTGATCGTGCTGTTGGTGTCGGTGCCGGCCATGTTCACTCAGCTCTACAACACCGATTTCGCCAGCGTGCTGTTCGGCGCCGAAAGCCTGCTCGACCTGCTGCTCGAAGACCGCGCGTTCCTGCGCGCAATCCTCTACATCACGCTGACCGCCATGTGCCTGTCAGCCATGGGCCGCCGTGGTCTGGCGCCGGTGCTGACGCCGATCAACGACTTCATTCTGCGTTACCGCTGGCAGGCCTTCCTGCTGCTCGGGCTGATCGCGACGTATCGGATGTCCGACACGGTGATGGGCGTAATGGCCAACGTCTTTTATATCGACCAGGGTTTCACCAAGGACCAGATTGCCAGCGTCAGCAAAATCTTCGGTTTGATCATGACGCTGGTCGGCGCTGGCATGGGCGGTTTGCTGATCGTGCGATTCGGCATTTTGCCGATCCTGCTGATCGGCGGCATCACGTCGGCGGGCACCAACCTGCTGTTCCTGATGCTGGCGGACATGGGGCCGGACCTGAACATGCTGATCCTGACCATTTCCCTCGACAACTTCAGCTCGGGTCTGGCGACTTCGGCGTTCGTCGCCTACCTGTCGAGCCTGACCAACCTCAAGTTCTCCGCCACCCAATACGCCCTGCTCAGCTCGATCATGCTCTTGCTGCCGCGCCTGATCGGCGGTTATTCCGGGGTCATGGTGGAGAAATTCGGCTATCACAACTTCTTCCTGATCACCGCGCTGCTCGGCGTTCCGACGCTGCTGCTGATCGCCCTGCACTGGTTCCAGGAGAGCCGCCGGGCCGGCCCAAAGCCGACACCTGAACCGGCACAAACGCCGGTCGCGGATCAGCCGTAGGAAAGATCTCCAATGGCGGGAGGATTCCCGCCATCGAGCCACACCGCCGGCCGCACTTCTGTACGTCAGCAGATCTCGCCCGTACAATGCTCCGTCATTTCTCGTCATCAGCAACCGACAACGGCCAACCATGCGCACCAGTCAATTTTTGCTCGCCACACAGAAAGAAACGCCTTCCGACGCGGTCGTGATCAGCCACCAGCTGATGCTGCGCGCCGGCATGATCCGCAAACTCGCCTCGGGCCTGTACACCTGGCTGCCGATGGGCTTGCGAGTAATGCGCAAGGTCGAAGCCGTCGTTCGTGAAGAAATGAACGCCGCCGGCTCGCTCGAAGTGTTGATGCCGAGCACTCAGCCGGCTGAGCTGTGGCAGGAATCCGGTCGCTGGGAAGAGTACGGCCCTGAGCTGCTGCGCTTCAAGGATCGTCACGGTCGCGATTTCTGCGCCGGCCCGACCCACGAAGAAGTGATCACCGACCTGATGCGCAACGAGTTGAGCAGCTACAAACAGCTGCCGATCAACGTGTTCCAGATCCAGACCAAATTCCGTGACGAAATCCGTCCACGCTTCGGCTTGATGCGCGGCCGCGAATTCATCATGAAGGACGCCTACTCCTTCCACGCGGATCAGCCATCGCTGCAGGTCACTTACGATCGCATGCACCAGGCCTACTGCAATATCTTCACGCGCCTGGGCCTGAAGTTCCGTCCTGTTGAAGCCGACAACGGCTCGATCGGCGGCGCCGGTTCCCACGAGTTCCACGTACTGGCCGAGTCCGGCGAAGACGATATCGTCTTCAGCAACGGTTCCGAGTACGCGGCGAACATCGAGAAGGCCGAAGCAGTGCCGCGCGAGACCTCCCGCGCCGCGCCTGCCGAAGAGCTGCGTCTGGTCGACACACCTAACGCCAAGACCATTGCGCAACTGGTCGAAGGTTTCGGTCTGCCGATCGAAAAAACCATCAAGACCCTCGTGGTTCACGCCGAAGAAGCGGGCAAGCTGATTGCCCTGATCATCCGTGGCGACCATGAGCTGAACGAAATCAAGGCATCCCAGCAGCCAGGCGTTGCCAGCCCGCTGGTGATGGCGTCCGAGAGTGAACTGCGCGACGCGATTGGCGCCGGTGCCGGCTCCCTCGGCCCGTTGAACCTGCCGCTGCCGATCATCATCGACCGCTCGGTTGAACTGATGAGCGACTTTGGCATTGGCGCCAACATCGACGACAAGCACTACTTCGGCGTGAACTGGGAGCGCGATCTGCCGGTTCCAACCGTGGCCGACCTGCGTAACGTTGTCGCTGGTGACCCGAGCCCGGATGGCCAGGGCACCCTGGAAATCAAGCGCGGTATCGAAGTCGGGCACATCTTCCAGCTGGGCAACAAGTACAGCAAAGCGATGAAGTGCGAAGTGCTGGGCGAGAACGGCAAGCCGGTGACCCTGGAAATGGGTTGCTACGGCATCGGCGTTTCCCGCGTGGTGGCTGCGGCCATCGAGCAGAACAGCGACGACAAAGGGATTATCTGGAGCGATACCCTCACCCCCTTCCAGATCGCTTTGGTGCCACTGCGCTACGACAACGAACAGGTTCGCGAAGCCACTGACACGCTGTACGCGCAATTGACCGCGGCCGGTTTCGAAGTGCTGCTGGACGATCGTGACAAGAAAACCAGCCCGGGCATCAAGTTCGCGGACATGGAGCTGATCGGCATTCCTCACCGGATCGTGGTCAGTGACCGCGGCCTCGCCGAAGGCAACCTGGAATACAAGAGCCGCACCGAGGCCGAGGCGCAAGCGCTGCCGGTCGCTGACGTGCTGTCCTTCCTCCAGGCGCGTATCCGCCGCTGACACCAGATAGAGAAGTCATGTTCAAGCGAAACACCTTAGGCCTCGGTGGTGCCGCCCTGTGCGGCACCCTGCTGGTCAGCGGTTGTGCCAATCAAATGTCGCAACGCAGCGAGCACGAGGAACGTGTCGAGCGCAAATTGCTCGATCACAGCCTGCAGATCGATGTCGGTGAGCCCAAGGTGCTTGAGCTGCCGCAACGGCGGGTGAAAATCCACGAGCAGAAATCCTTCGAAGTCACCGAGTTCGAGGTCACGCGCCATTACGACCGCTATACGCCTTACCAACCTTGGCGGGAGGTCTACGAGATCCCGCTGGGGATGGTCGCGGTGGTGGCCGGTGTCGGCGCGAACGTGGTCAACGTGTTCGCCCTCGGCAACCTGCCGGACAGCGTGACCAAGGATTGGCTGAGCTACGGTTTCGCCGGGATCAACCCGTTCATGAACGTGCAGTCTCACGGCCGCGCCCAGCAAAACCTCGCCGGCATCGACGAAGTTCAGCTGGACAAGCGCACCGAATATTCGAGCCTGCCGTGGAGCGAACGCCCGGTACAGGTCAAGGCTGGCAAGGAAACCTTCGAACTGAACACCGACAAGAACGGCGTGTTGCGCCTGAACCTGTTGGACAGTCCGTTCGCCGAACATGACATCAATCATCTGAGCCGGCTGCTGATCACCGTCGCCGACGCCCAGGACGACGTGCACACCGACTCGTCCCTGGCGGTCAGCAGCGGTTTGCGCGGCAAGCTACTCGAAGCGCACGGTTTGATTTACGACGATCTTGAAGACGACGAAGTGAGCCAGTGGGTACACCGGGTCAAACGTCTGTCGGAATTGGGTCTGGAAGAAGAAGCCAGTGAGCTGGAGCAAAGCCTGATCGAGCTGACACGCAACGATCCGGAGCTGCAAACCGAATTCCTCAAGTCATTGACCAAGGATGCCGGGCGACTGGTGGCGGATCCGAATCCGAATTAAAGGCAAAAGCTTCGCGGGCAAGCCTCGCTCCTACGGGTATCGTGTTTTCCTGTAGGAGCGAGGCTTGCCCGCGAAAGCGTCCTCACATTCACCGCATCAAAACCTGTCGCTACCGTTCAAACAACTCCATCTGCTCAAACCCTCCGCGCAAATCCTCCAGCCGCACCCCGACCCCCAACAACCGCACCGGTTTGCCGCCGCGATTGAACGCCTGGGTCAATAACAACTGATAACTGCCCAGATCCCGCCCTGCCCCGGCCTGTTCCAGCGTGGTTTGCGTGAAGTCATGGAATTTCACTTTGACGAACGGTTTGCCCGGCCGATAGCTGCTGTCGATCCGCGCCATGCGTCCGGCCAGGGTCTCGAGCAATTCGGGGAGTTTATCCAGACAACTGCGCAGATCCGGCAGATCGACGTCGTAGGTATTTTCGACGCTGATGGACTGCCGACGGTTGTCGTTGTGCACCGGTCGCTCATCTATCCCACGCGCCAGGCTCCAGAGTCGCTCACCAAAGCTGCCGAATTCACGCACCAGCGCCAATTTGTTCCACTCCCGCAAATGCGCGCAATCGACGATGCCGAGCCGTCCGAGCTTGTCGGCGGTGACCTTGCCCACGCCGTGCAACTTGCTCACCGGCAAACCGCTGACGAAATCCTCGACCTGATCGGGGGTAATCACGAACAGGCCGTTGGGCTTTTTCCAGTCACTGGCGATCTTCGCCAGAAACTTGTTCGGCGCCACGCCAGCAGACACGGTGATGTGCAGTTGATTGGAGACGCGACGACGGATGTCCTGGGCAATGCGCGTGGCGCTGCCGCCGAAGTGCGCGCTGTCGGACACGTCGAGGAAAGCCTCATCGAGGGAAAGCGGTTCGATAAGCTCGGTGTAATCGGTGAAGATCGTGTGAATTTCCTTCGATGCTTCTCTATAGGCGTCCATTCGCGGCTTGACGATGGTCAGGTCCGGGCACAGCTTCAAGGCATGCCCGGACGACATCGCCGACCGCACGCCATAGGCCCGCGCTTCGTAGTTACAGGTCGCAATGACGCCGCGCCGGTCCGCCGAACCACCCACCGCCAGAGGCTTGCCGGCCAGGCGCGGGTCATCACGCATCTCGATGGCGGCGTAGAAACAGTCACAGTCGACGTGGATGATTTTGCGTTGAGTCATATAAAAGCGGTGTTCTTGGCGAATAAATACAGCGTTAACGGGCCGGGCCGGCAGTATCTCACTGACACCTGTATATAGCACCAGTACTCTGAATCTTCTTTATTACGCGCAGGAAAAGGCCCTATGAATTTGTTTTATCAATCGAACACCCCCCTCCAATAGAGCTGCAGCCCTTGCCATGCCTGCCTTGTAGCGCTTTCACCCGCCCCTTTCCAATGCTAAGCGATTGAACAACAAGCGTTTTTCTTCACATTGAAGGTTGACACACTCGCGCTGCGCTGTAGAATGCCGACACACAGACGCGGGATGGAGCAGTCTGGTAGCTCGTCGGGCTCATAACCCGAAGGTCGTCGGTTCAAATCCGGCTCCCGCAACCAAACATCAAGAAAGGCTACTCGAAAGAGTGGCCTTTTTTGTGCGCGTCTATTTTGTCTGATTCAACACCTGGCCGCGCACAGGCAATAAAGCAGAAATCGTTCTGATTCCGATGCTTACCTGTCACTCGTCACCATCGGACGCTAATTCACGCTTATTTGACCTAATTCAAAGTTAACCGTTGACACCCCGGCGTTCCTCTGTAGAATGCCGCCACACAGACGCGGGATGGAGCAGTCTGGTAGCTCGTCGGGCTCATAACCCGAAGGTCGTCGGTTCAAATCCGGCTCCCGCAACCAAACATCAAGAAAGGCTACTCGAAAGAGTGGCCTTTTTTGTATCTGTCGAAAAAGTCCTTTCGCAACAATGATCTGTCACCGTGCAGTGAACCGTACTAGAACCGCCCTCGCCTTCAGGCCAGTCTATGCTGAGCCCTTGGCAGGCTGTGTACGACCGATGACGCGCGATCACCGAACAGCGGTGAGAGGCGTTACAATTTGTGATTATTTTTTTCTACAGGGATTGGTAACTTGGCTCGATACCTCCATCCTGTCGCGCACAATCCAAGAGGTGATTGATGCGCGCCAATTCGTCTGATCCACAAGACCCCGTCACCGCGACACAACCGATCAAAGCCGAGCGTTTGCGCCTGCTTGATCGGGTCAGCAAGTATCGCCAGCCTATTGGTCTGGCGGTCACCCTGCTGTTGTTCGCCATCGCGCTGATTGCCTGTCGCCATCTATTAAGCGAACTTGATCTGTATGCGCTGCACGACTCGATCCTGGAAGTGCCGAAACCGGCATTGATCGGTGCGCTGGCCGCGACCATCGTTGGCTTCGTCATTTTGCTCGGCTATGAATGGTCGGCCAGCCGCTACGCCGGCGTGACGCTTGCGCCGCGCACGTTGGCGCTGGGCGGCTTCACTGCATTCGCCATCGGTAACGCAATCGGCCTGTCGATGCTCTCGGGCGGCTCGGTTCGCTACCGTTTATATGCACGGCATGGTCTGGGCGCTGCCGACGTCGCGCACATGACGCTGTTTGCCAGCCTCTCGCTCGGTTGCGCGCTACCACCACTGGCAGCGCTCGCGACCTTGAGCAACCTGCCCGCCGCCTCTGCCGCGCTGGGACTTCCCGAGATTTTGCTCGGCGTGATCGCTGCTGCGGTGCTGCTGCTGACTGCGGTGCTGGCGATCGGCATTTACCGTCGGCGTTTGCCGGAACAGCCCTACCCGGACAACCTGCTGGTCAAGGCCGGCCGCCGCACGCTGCGCCTGCCGGGTCGGCGCCTGACTTTCCTGCAACTGGTGATCACCGCGCTGGACGTCGCCGCGGCCGCCACCGTGTTGTATCTGTTGCTGCCGGAAGCGCCGCCCTTCGGTGCGTTCCTGCTGGTTTACCTGCTGGCGCTGGCCGCCGGCGTGCTCAGCCATGTGCCCGGCGGCGTCGGCGTGTTCGAAGCGATTCTGCTCGCCGCGTTTGCCGACACGCTCGGCGCTGCGCCACTCGCCGCGGCGCTGCTGCTCTATCGTCTGATTTACGTGGTGCTGCCGCTGCTGGTCGCGTGCATCTTCCTGCTGATCAATGAAGGCCAGCGCCTGTTCCAATCGCGGCAGTCGCTGCGCGCGGCGTCCGGTCTGGCGGCGCCAATCCTTGCGTTGCTGGTGTTCTTGTCCGGCGTGGTGCTGCTGTTTTCCGGCGCGACTCCGGAGATCGACACCCGACTGGAACACATCGGTTTTCTGATCCCGCACCGCTTGGTCGACGCCTCGCACTTTGGTGCCAGCCTGATCGGCGTGCTGTGTTTGCTGCTGGCCCAAGGCCTGCGCCGCCGACTCTCGGCGGCATGGATGCTGACCACCATTCTGTTGCTGGTCGGCGCCCTGCTCTCGCTGCTCAAGGGTTTCGACTGGGAAGAAGCCTGCCTGATGACCCTCACCGCGAGCCTGCTCGGGGTGTTTCGCAGTTCGTTCTATCGCGCCAGCCGCCTGACTGAACTGCCGTTCTCGCCGCTGTATCTGGTCGCCAGCCTGTGCGTACTCGCGGCGTCAATGTGGCTGCTGCTGTTTGCGTATCAGGATGTGCCTTACAGCCATCAGCTCTGGTGGCAGTTCACCCTAGACGCCGATGCACCACGTGGTTTGCGCTCGCTGCTGGGCGCCGCCGTGCTGCTGGTGGTGGTTTCGCTGACCTGGTTGCTGCGTACGGCGCGTCCGGTGATTCATTTGCCGACCACCGAAGAGCTGGACCGCGCGGTGAAAATCCTCATGGCGTCGTCGCAACCCGACGGCGGCCTCGCGCTCACCGGCGACAAGGCGTTGCTGTTTCATCCCAACGACCAGGCGTTCCTGATGTACGCGCGCCGTGGCCGCAGCCTGGTGGCGTTGTACGACCCGATCGGTCCGAGCCAGCAACGTGCGGAAATGATCTGGCAGTTCCGCGACCTCTGTGACATCCACCACGCCCGCCCGGTGTTCTATCAGGTGCGCGCCGAGAACCTGCCGTACTACATGGACATCGGCCTGACCGCGATCAAGCTCGGCGAAGAAGCGCGGGTCGATCTGCATCGCTTTGATCTCGAAGCGAAGGGCAAAGAGATGAAAGACCTGCGCTACACCTGGAACCGTGGCACCCGCGACGGCTTGTCGCTGGAAATCCACGAACCGGGCCACGCACCGATGGATGAGCTGAAGGTGATTTCCGATGCCTGGCTGACCGGCAAGAACGTGCGCGAGAAAGGCTTCTCGCTCGGCCGTTTCAGCAATGAATACCTCAAGCATTTCCGTGTCGCGGTGATTCGTTTCGAAGGACGCCCGGTGGCATTCGCCAATCTGCTCGAGACTTACAGCCATGACTTGGCCAGCCTCGACCTGATGCGCGCGCACCCGGAAGCGCCGAAGCTGACCATGGAATTCATGATGGTCGGCCTGATTCAACATTATAAAAACCATGGATACGCACGTTTCAGCCTGGGCATGGTGCCGCTCTCGGGGCTACAACCCCGGCGTGGCGCACCGCTGACCCAGCGTCTGGGCTCGATGGTATTCCGCCGTGGTGAGCAGCTGTACAACTTCCAAGGCTTGCGCCGCTTCAAAGACAAATTCCAGCCTGACTGGGAACCCCGTTATATGGCCGTGCCCGCCGGACTCGATCCGCTGGTGGCGCTGGCCGATACTGCCGCCCTGATTGCAGGCGGCTTGACTGGATTGGTGAAACGCTGATGATTCAACGCTCCTTGCGGTACGTACTGGCGGCACTGGTAGTGCTGGCCCTGATTGCCGGTGGCGGTTACTGGTACATGAAACGCCCGGCACCGGAACCGACGCTCGAACAACTGCCGCCGGCCGATGGCGTCGCCATGACTCGCGTGATCCCCGGCACCACGCCGAAGGCTCAGGTGCTGGTGGCGGTGCCCGACGAACAGAAACTCAATGATCAGCAACTCAAGACCTTGAGCCGCAGCGGTTCGGCGCAGATCGTCCAGGTGATCCTGCCCAAGGATTGCCTGCTGCAAAGCCGCGCGCTGCAATCGGGTTTGCGCCAACTGCAAGGTCCGGCAACGCTGGTCAGCGGCATCGGCCCAGGCGCGGTGCTGGCGTGGCGCTGGTTGGCCGAGCAGAAGGACGACAAGGCTCAAGCGGTTTCCGTCGACCTCGCGCTGGAGAAACCCGGCTGCACGCACCTGCTGCCAAAAACTGCGACCCACGGCCACTGGCTGGCGGCCTGGAACGACAACCCGGATGACACCAGCGCAGGTTTTGTGCGCGATCAACCTAACGCCGAAACCAGCATCAGCGACTACGACATCAACCTGCCGCAAGTGCTGAACAACGAACTGCGCAAGATCCTCGTCGGCGGCGATAAAGCCGCAGGCGGCCTGCAGATTCCGGTCGTCGAAGTCCCGGCTGGCCAGGCCAAGGACACCGTCACCCTGTTCCTCTCCGGTGACGGCGGCTGGCGCGACCTCGACCGCGATGTGGCGGGCGAGATGGCCAAGATCGGCTACCCGGTGGTCGGCATCGACACCCTGCGCTACTACTGGCAGCACAAGAGCCCGGAGCAAAGTGCCCTCGACCTCGCCGAACTGATGCAGCACTACCGGCAGAAATGGGGCACCAAACGCTTCATCCTCACCGGCTACTCGTTCGGCGCCGACGTCCTCCCGGCGATCTACAACCGCTTGGAGCCAGCGGAGCAGCAACGCGTCGACGCGATCATTCTGCTGGCGTTCGCCCGCACCGGCAGCTTCGAGATCGAAGTCGAAGGCTGGCTCGGCAACGCCGGCAAAGAAGCCGCCACCGGCCCGGAAATGGCCAAACTGCCCGCCGACAAAGTGGTGTGCATCTACGGCGAAGAAGAAGTCGACGAGAGTGGCTGCACTGACAAGACTGCGGTGGGCGAAGCGATGAAATTGCCTGGCGGTCATCACTTCGATGAAAACTACCCGGCGCTGGCACAGCGGTTGGTGGACATCATCGTCAAGCGTCAGGCCAAGGAAGAAGCAGCGCAGGAGTGATGTGAGCCTCGCTGAATAAAAAGCCCCCGCAGCCTAAGGTTGCGGGGGCTTTTTCATTCCAGCAGACACCCTGCTTTCCTGTAGGAGTGAGCCTGCTCGCGATAGAGGCAGAGGCAACATTGATAGCGCATGATCCACCGCTATCGCGAGCAGGCTCGCTCCTACAGGGGATCTTTGTTCCTTCAAAATATGCACCAGACACAAAAAAGCCCCCGCTACCTCAACGGCAGCGGGGGCTTTTCTTCAAAGCTTACATCTCCACCTGCGTCCCCAGCTCAATCACCCGGTTCAACGGCAGATTAAAGAACCTCAGATTGCCGTTGGCGTTCTGCAACATGAACGCAAACAGTGCTTCGCGCCAACGTGCCATGCCTTCGAGTTTCGAGGCGATGACCGTCTCGCGACTGAGGAAGTAGGTGGTGCGCATCGGGCTGAAGTCCAGGTCATCGAGATGGCACAACTTCAGCGCTTGCGGCACGTCCGGCTCGTCGACGAAGCCGAAGTGCAGGATGACCCGGAAGAAGCCTTCGCCGTAGGCATCGACTTCAAAACGGCGTGATGCCGGCACGCGCGGGATGTCTTCGTAGACCACCGTCAGCAGCACCACTTGCTCGTGCAGCACCTGGTTGTGCAGCAAATTGTGCAACAGCGCG
Organism: Pseudomonas sp. 43NM1; assembly: GCF_002836905.1. Lineage (NCBI taxonomy): Bacteria > Pseudomonadati > Pseudomonadota > Gammaproteobacteria > Pseudomonadales > Pseudomonadaceae > Pseudomonas > Pseudomonas sp. 43NM1. The sequence goes on from NZ_MKGS01000080.1 coordinate 32,286, forward strand.
TGGGGCACGGCGTCGGGGCGCGCGGTGAGGAACACGGCGGTGCCCTGGACGCGATGCGGCGGTTGCACGGCGATGCTGCTGATGAAGATCGGCAGTGGCAGGCCGCCTTCGTCGAGACGTTCGACCAGCAGCTGTTTGCCGCGCTTCCAGGTGGTCATCAGGACGAATAGGACGATGCCGGCGATCACCGGGAATGCGCCGCCCTGGACGATTTTCGGTACGTTGGCGGCGAAGTACAGGCCATCGACGACGAGGAAACCAATCGACAATGGTACTGCGAGGATCGGTGGCCACTTCCACAGCAGCAACATCACCGCCGATACCAGCACGGTGGTCATCAGCATGGTGCCAGTCACCGCGACGCCGTACGCCGAGGCCAGCGCGCCCGAGGATTCGAAGCCCAGCACCAGCAGAATCACGCCAACCATCAGCGACCAGTTCACCGCGCCAATGTAGATCTGGCCCTGTTCGGCGCTGGAGGTGTGCTGGATGTGCATGCGCGGAATGTAGCCGAGCTGGATCGCCTGACGGGTCAGGGAGAATGCGCCGGAAATTACCGCTTGCGAAGCGATCACCGTGGCCAGTGTCGAGAGACCGACCAGCGGGATCAGCGCCCAGCTTGGCGCCAACAGATAGAACGGGTTGCGCGCCGCTTCAGGATCGCCGAGCAACAATGCGCCTTGGCCAAAATAGTTGAGCACCAGCGCGGGCAGCACGAGGATGAACCACGCGCGGGCAATCGGCTTGCGCCCGAAGTGGCCCATGTCGGCGTACAGCGCTTCGGCGCCGGTCAGCGCCAGCACCACCGCGCCGAGAATCGCCACGCCCATGCCCGGATGGACAATAAAGAAGCGCACGGCCCACACCGGGTTCATCGCCTGAAGCACTTCCGGGTGTTGCAGAATGCCGTAAACGCCGAGGGCGCCAAGCACGACAAACCAGGTGACCATGATCGGCCCGAACAGAATGCCGATGCGCGCGGTGCCGTGGCGCTGAATCAAAAACAGCGCCACCAGCACCACCAGCGACAACGGCACGACCCAATGGTCGATGCCATCGAATGCCAGCCCGAGGCCTTCGACCGCCGAGAGTACCGAGATCGCCGGGGTGATCATGCTGTCGCCGTAGAACAGCGCCGCGCCGATCAGCCCGCACACCACCAGCAAGGTCCGCAGTTTCGGATGCCCGGCGGCGGCGCGACGGGCCAGCGCGGTCAGGGCCATGATCCCGCCCTCGCCCTGGTTGTCGGCGCGCAGCACGAACATCATGTATTTGAACGAGACCACCCAGATCAGCGACCAGAAGATCAGCGCGAGGATGCCCAATACACCGTCGTGGTTGACCGGTACACCATAGGCGCCAGAGAAAACTTCCTTGAGCGTATACAGCGGGCTGGTGCCGATATCGCCGTAAACCACCCCAACCGCCGCGACCAGCATGCCGATCGGTTTTGCTGCCGAATGTTCGCCGCCCGCCGTCTGACTACTTGCCTGACCCATCCAAAACTCCTACTACTCAGACCCGGACTACTTATAAGAAGCACTATGCTTTGCCGTGCAGCATGCGCTGTTTTACTTCAGGTTACAGACGATTTGTTGACTGTAAAAATTCGATAAAGCTCAACGGCGCGAAGCATAGCGCAGCACTCGTCGCATTTCCCTCATAAAGCTGGTCAAGTGCCTCGCCCATCGCTAGAATTGCGCACTTTTTGATCAGAGGCACGCCAAGTGCCCGTCAGTCGCCTTGCCGTTCCCGGCTGGAGGCGTCAACAAATACCGAGGTTAGACATGTCCACCACTCCCGCCACGGCCAATCCAAAGGTTGGCTTCGTATCTCTGGGTTGCCCCAAAGCACTGGTCGACTCCGAGCGCATCCTTACCCAGCTGCGCATGGAAGGCTATGACGTCGTCTCCACGTACGAAGACGCCGATGTGGTGGTGGTCAACACCTGCGGTTTCATCGACTCGGCCAAGGCTGAATCGCTGGAAGTGATCGGCGAAGCGATCAAGGAAAACGGCAAGGTCATCGTCACCGGGTGCATGGGTGTCGAGGAAGGCAATATTCGCAAGGTCCACCCGAGCGTGCTCGCCGTGACCGGTCCGCAGCAATACGAGCAAGTGGTCAACGCCGTGCACGACGCTGTGCCGCCGCGTCAAGATCACAACCCGCTGATCGACCTGGTGCCGCCGCAAGGCGTGAAACTGACGCCGCGCCACTACGCGTACCTGAAGATTTCCGAAGGCTGCAACCATAGCTGCAGCTTCTGCATCATCCCGTCGATGCGCGGCAAACTGGTCAGCCGTCCGGTCGGCGACGTCCTCGACGAAGCGCAGCGTCTGGTCAAGGCCGGCGTCAAAGAGCTGTTGGTGATTTCGCAAGACACCAGCGCCTACGGCGTCGACGTCAAGTACCGCACCGGTTTCTGGAACGGCGCGCCGGTGAAAACCCGCATGACCGAACTCTGCGAAGCCCTGAGCTCGCTCGGTGTCTGGGTGCGTCTGCACTACGTTTACCCGTACCCGCACGTTGACGAGCTGATTCCGCTGATGGCCGCCGGGAAAATCCTGCCGTACCTGGACATCCCGTTCCAGCACGCCAGCCCGAAAGTCCTCAAAGCGATGAAGCGCCCGGCGTTCGAAGACAAGACCCTGGCGCGGATCAAGAACTGGCGCGAGATCTGCCCGGACCTGATCATCCGTTCGACCTTCATCGTCGGTTTCCCTGGCGAAACCGAAGAAGACTTCCAGTACCTGCTTAATTGGCTGACCGAAGCGCAACTTGATCGCGTCGGCTGCTTCCAGTACTCGCCGGTCGAAGGCGCCCCGGCTAACCTGCTGGACGCGGCCATCGTCCCGGACGACGTCAAGCAAGACCGCTGGGATCGCTTCATGGCGCACCAGCAAGCGATCAGCTCGGCGCGCCTGCAACTGCGTGTCGGCCGTGAAATCGAAGTGCTGGTCGATGAAGTCGACGAGCAAGGCGCGGTCGGCCGCTGCTTCTTCGATGCACCGGAAATCGACGGTAACGTATTTATCGACAACGGCAGCAATCTGAAGCCGGGCGACAAAGTCTGGTGCAAAGTCACCGACGCCGACGAATACGACTTGTGGGCTGAACAGATCTAACGCAAAAAAACCGCAAAGCCCCGCTCTCTCGACGAGATGCGGGGCTTTTTTCGGTCTATCGTTTTGTGAAGAACGGATTCGCCTCCATCATTCATCCATTCATCGGAGCCAGGCGGGCATGCGCCAGCACTCGGTCATTCATACGCCGAAACAAAGCGACTACGCAGAACTCACACGGGTCTGGGAGGCTTCGGTGCGCGCCACCCATGACTTTCTGCCCGACAGTTACATCGAACTGCTGAAGAACCTGGTGCTGACCCGTTACCTCGATGCGGTGATGTTGATTTGCACCAAAGACTCGCGCCAGCGCATCACCGGGTTTGCCGGGATCGCGGCGGGCAAGATCGAAATGCTCTTCATCGACCCGGCGCATCGCGGTCAGGGTTTGGGCAAACAGTTGCTGCATTATGCGCTGGAACACCTGAACGCTTACGAACTGGACGTCAACGAACAGAATCCACAAGCGCTGGGGTTTTACTTCAAGCAGGGTTTCGAGGTGATTGGCCGCACCGAGCATGACGGCATGGGCCAGCCCTATCCGCTGCTGCACATGCGTTTGCGACAGAACCAGCAACGTTCCAAGCATGGCTGACACAACACAAATCAAGTGCAGGAGTGAGCCTGCTCGCGCTAGCGGTGTGTCATTCAACAGCTAAATTGACTGAACCACCGCTATCGCGAGCAGGCTCACTCCCACAAAAAGCCGAACCTCGCAAATGGAGCCGGGATTAACCGGCGCCCAGCAGGTACAATGCCCACCCCTTTTTTGTTACGGCCCTGTCATGACTGACCCGATTCGTCTCTCCAAACGCCTCATCGAACTCGTCGGCTGTTCCCGTCGGGAGGCTGAGCTGTTCATCGAGGGCGGCTGGGTCACCGTTGACGGCGAAGTCATCGACGAGCCGCAATTCAAGGTCGAGAACCAGAAAGTCGAGCTCGACCCAGAGGCCAAGGCGACCGCGCCGGAGCCGGTGACCATTCTGCTCAACGTGCCCGTGGGCATGGACGCAGACACCGCGCTGGCAACCCTCAGCCCCGAGACCCTGAGCGATGAACACCGCTTCAGCAAGCGGCCGCTCAAGGGCCACTTCCTGCGCCTGACCGCCAGCACCGACCTGCAGGCCAACGCCAGCGGTCTGCTGGTGTTCACCCAGGACTGGAAGATCCTGCGCAAGCTCACGGCGGATGCGGCGAAAATCGAGCAGGAATATGTGGTCGAGGTTGAAGGCGACATGGTGGCTCACGGCCTCAATCGCCTGAACCACGGCCTCACTTACAAAGGCAAGGAGCTGCCGGCGGTCAAGGCCAGTTGGCAGAACGAGAACCGCCTGCGCTTCGCCATGAAAAACCCGCAACCGGGCGTGATCGCCCTGTTCTGCCAGGCCGTCGGCCTGAAGGTCGTCGCCATCCGTCGCATTCGCATCGGCGGCGTGTCCATCGGCAAAGTGCCGTTGGGCCAATGGCGCTACCTGTCCGGCAAAGAGAAGTTCTAAGACTTTTCACGCCGCCCTACATCTCGGCGCCGCTTTTTAGGCGGCGCCCACTGCCGATATCAGGATTGCACACCATGATTCATAACGACGTACTGCGCAGCGTGCGCTACATGCTCGACATCAGCGACAAGAAACTCATCGAGATCATCAAGATCGGCGGCATGGACGTGTCCATGGAAGACCTGCTGACCTACCTCGACAAGAAAGAAGAGGACGAGGAAGGTTTCGTGCGCTGCCCAGACGAAGTCATGGCGCACTTCCTCGATGGCCTGGTGATCTTCAAGCGCGGCAAGGACGAAAGCCGTCCGCCGCAGCCGATCGAAACGCCGGTGACCAACAACATCATCCTGAAGAAACTGCGCGTGGCCTTCGAACTGAAAGAAGACGACATGCACGCGATCCTCAAGGCGTCCGAGTTCCCGGTGTCCAAGCCTGAGCTGAGCGCGCTGTTCCGCAAGTTCGGCCACACCAACTACCGCACGTGCGGCGACCAGTTGCTGCGCAACTTCCTCAAAGGCCTGACCCTGCGCGTTCGCCCGCAGTAATAGCCGGCCCTCTGTAGGAGCGAGGCTTGCCCGCGAAGGCGTTTTCGCAATCGCCATCGCGAGCAGGCTCACGCCTACATTTGATCTGTGCCGCACGGGAGATCAGTGCGGGAGTGAGCCTGCTGGCGATGGCGGACTGACAGGCACCACCGATGTAACGGTCGATCGGGTTATCATGCCCGCCTCCATTCCCGCCTCGACCCAAACCATGACCTACAGCGTTTCCCCCATCGGCTTCGTGCGCTCCTGCTTCAAGGAGAAATTCGCCATCCCGCGCCAACCGCAACTGGCCCCGGCCGCGCGTGGTGTGCTGGAACTGGTGGCGCCGTTCGATCAGGGTGACGCGGTGCAAGGGCTGGAGCAGGTCAGTCATGTCTGGCTGCTGTTCCTGTTTCACCAGGCCATGGAAGAAAAACCGCGCCTGAAAGTCCGCCCGCCGCGTCTGGGCGGCAACAAGTCCATGGGCGTGTTTGCCACCCGCGCGACACATCGGCCGAATGGAATCGGTCAATCGGTGGTCAAACTGGACAAGGTCGAAGCCAATCGGCTGTTCATCTCCGGAATCGACCTGCTCGACGGCACGCCGATTCTCGACATCAAACCCTACGTGCCTTACGCCGACATCATCGACAGCGCCTCCAACAGCATCGCCAGTGCCGCACCGCAGCTGATTCCCGTGCAGTGGACGGATTCGGCGTTGCAGCAGGCGCATGGCCATGCTCAACGTCTGGATGAGCCGTTGGTGGCGTTGATCGAGCAGTGTCTGGCGCAAGACCCACGCCCGGCCTACCAGACTCCTGCGCCGGAACGCGAATATGGCGCGCAATTCTGGGACCTGGATGTGCGTTGGCATTATCCCGAGGCTGGTTTGATTCGCGTCCTCGAAGTTATCCCCGCGAACACTTAAACGCCGAAAACGAAAAAGCCCGCATTGCCTTCTCAGGCAATGCGGGCTTTTGCTTTATGTGGGAGCGAGCTTGCTCGCGATGAGGCCTTCACATTCAACATTGATGTTGACTGTTATAGCGCTATCGCGAGCAAGCTCGCTCCCACAAGGTCGCAGCGGGTTTACTTCTCGACGAACGCGCGCTCGATCAGGTAATCACCCGGCTCGCGCATCCGCGGCGAAACTTTCAGACCGAAGCTGTTCAGCACTTCGCTGGTTTCGTCGAGCATGCTCGGGCTGCCGCAGAGCATGGCGCGGTCGTCCTGCGGGTTGATCGGTGGCAGGCCGATGTCGCTGAACAGCTTGCCGCTGCGCATCAGATCGGTCAGACGACCTTCGTTCTCGAACGGCTCGCGGGTCACGGTCGGGTAGTAGATCAACTTGTCACGCAGGGCCTCGCCGAAGAACTCATTCTGCGGCAGGTGCTCGGTGATGAACTCGCGGTAAGCGACTTCGTTGACGTAACGCACGCCGTGGCACAGGATCACTTTTTCGAAACGCTCGTAGGTTTCCGGGTCCTGGATGACGCTCATGAACGGCGCCAGACCGGTACCGGTGCTGAGCAGGTACAAATGTTTGCCAGGCTTCAAGTCATCCAGCACCAGCGTGCCGGTAGGCTTCTTGCTGATGATGATCTCGTCGCCTTCCTTCAGATGCTGCAACTGGGAAGTCAGCGGGCCATCAGGCACCTTGATGCTGAAGAACTCCAAATGCTCTTCCCAGTTCGGGCTGGCAATCGAGTAAGCGCGCATAAGCGGGCGGCCATTGGGCTGTTGCAGGCCGATCATCACGAACTGACCGTTCTCGAAGCGCAGGCCCGGATCGCGGGTGCACTTGAAGCTGAACAGAGTGTCGTTCCAGTGGTGAACACTGAGGACACGCTCGTGGTTCATGTTGCTCATGTACGTGGGACTCCTGGAGATTGGTCTGCGCTGGCTGCGTGAAAAATGAACCGATGTGCGCAATTGCATCGCATTCTAATGGCAGCCACAATATCTGTTAACTGGATTATTAAGATAAGGGTTATCGGTTATATAGATATGCGATTTACTCTACGTCAACTTCAAGTCTTCGTCGCCGTTGCTCAGCAGGAAAGCGTGTCCCGTGCTGCGGGTCTGCTCAACCTCTCGCAATCGGCGGCCAGCACCTCGATCACCGAGCTGGAGCGCCAGTCCAGTTGCCAACTGTTCGACCGCGCCGGCAAACGCCTGAGCCTCAACGCCCTCGGCAAACAACTGTTGCCGCAAGCGGTGGCGCTGCTCGACCAGTCCAAAGAGATCGAAGACTTGCTCAACGGCAAATCCGGTTTCGGCTCGTTGGCGGTGGGGGCGACGCTGACCATCGGCAATTACCTGGCGACGTTGCTGATCGGCAGCTTCATGCAGCGCCACCCGGAAAGCCAAGTGAAACTGCACGTGCAGAACACTGCCAACATCGTGCAACAAGTCGCTCACTACGAAATTGATCTGGGTCTGATAGAAGGCGATTGCAGCCATCCGGACATCGAAGTGCAGAGCTGGGTCGAGGATGAACTGGTGGTGTTCTGCGCGCCGCAACATCCGCTGGCCAAACGCGGGATCGCGAGCATGGAAGAATTGAGTCACGAAGCGTGGATCTTGCGTGAACAAGGATCCGGCACGCGGCTGACCTTCGATCAAGCCATGCGTCACCATCGCAGCGCGTTGAATATTCGCCTCGAACTGGAACACACCGAAGCGATCAAACGCGCAGTGGAATCAGGTTTGGGGATTGGCTGCATTTCACGCCTGGCGCTGCGCGATGCGTTCCGCCGCGGCAGCCTGGTGGCAGTGGAAACGCCGGATCTGGACCTGGCGCGGCAGTTCTATTTCATCTGGCACAAACAGAAATTCCAGACACCGGCGATGCGCGAATTCCTCGAACTGTGCCGCGCTTTCACCGCTGGGGTTCAGCGCAGCGACGAGATCGTCCTGCCGACCATCGCTTAAAGCAGGATCACCGCCCACACCAGCGCAATCATGGTCAACGCCACGAACTGCGCGGCGCTGCCCATGTCTTTGGCGTTCTTCGACAGCGGGTGCAATTCAAGGGAAATGCGGTCGATGGCCGCTTCTACTGCCGAATTCAGCAACTCGACAATCAGCGCCAACAGGCACACGGCGATCAGCAACGCTTGCTCGACGCGGCTGACGTTCAGGAAGAACGAAAGCGGAATCAGAACGACGTTGAGCAACACCAGTTGCCGAAAAGCCGCCTCGCCGGTGAAGGCTGCGCGCAGACCGTCCAGTGAATAACCGGAGGCGTTGAGGATGCGTTTTAGGCCGGTCTGGCCTTTAAAAGGTGACATAGAGTGGGCAACTGACCAGAAAGGAGTGGGAAAGCTAGAGTAATCAAAGTCAAAAAAGCGTGAATAAGCGGCGCTTAATTGTTCGAAATTGACTCAAGTTGTTGCAAGAGCAAAGCAGCCTGGGTTCGGGTCCGCACATTCAGCTTGCGGAAAATCGCCGTGACATGCGCCTTGATGGTCGCTTCGGACACGCTCAGCTCATAGGCGATCTGCTTGTTCAGCAAACCCTCGCAGACCATCGTCAATACGCGAAACTGCTGCGGCGTCAGGCTCGCAAGCCCTTCACTGGCAGCCTTGGCCTCGGCGGACACACTCACCGCTTCAAACGCCTGCGGCGGCCAGAACACATCGCCATCCAGCACGGCACGCACGGCTTTTTGAATAACCCCGAGGTCGCTCGACTTCGGAATAAAACCACTGGCGCCGAACTCACGGGACTTGACCATGATCGTCGCTTCTTCCTGCGCCGAAATCATTACCACCGGGATCTGCGGGTATTGCCCGCGCAGCAGCACCAGCCCGGAAAAACCGTAGGCGCCGGGCATGTTCAGGTCCAGCAGCACCAGATCCCAATCGGCCTTTTCGTCGAGACGGGTTTCCAACTCGGCAATGCTCGCCACTTCTACCAGACGCACGTCGGGGCCCAGGCCCAGGGTCAGCGCCTGGTGCAGCGCACTACGAAAAAGAGGATGGTCATCGGCAATCAGGATTTCGTATGTGGCCATTTTTCAAATGATCCTGTTTTTTCATGGGACGCCTGATGCATTCAGGCCTCGCCAAAACAACTCTGGGTGCAGCCACGGAGCGGCACCAACAGGGCACGTTCAACGCCAATTACGTGGGCTGATCAAGCAGTTCCCGGACGTAAGAAGTCGGCGTATCAAACTTTGGCCGCACCCCAATCGGCGCCAAGCATGCCCAGCCAAACAAGGGTGGTCAAGGTGCGTTGCCGGGACAGTTCTTTGCAGTATGGGCGACAATCAGCCGATCACTGGCGCCGTGTTCTGCACGAATGGCTTCAGCTCGGCGTGCGCCGGTGTTTCAACGTTCATTTCCAGCTGTTGCTTGGCGTCCAGATAATGTTGGCTGAAGACGTCGAAGTAAGCGTCCAGCGCCGAGGCCGCAGCGCTGTCGCCCGCCAGGTCCAGGCACAACGCGGCCACTTCCGCGGTGCACAAATGCTCGCTGCGGGTCGAGCGGCGCAAGCGGTAACGCGAGAGTTTTTCCGGCAACAGGCTGAGGATCGGCAGGCGATCGAAATAAGGGCTTTTGCGGAAAATCTTCCGCGCTTCGGTCCACGTGGCGTCGAGCAGAATGAACAGCGGACGCTTGCTGCTATCGACGTCGACGGTATTGGTCACCCGCTCGGGTTCGACATATTCGCCGGGAAACACCAGATACGGTTGCCATTGCGGATCGGCCAGCAAATCCAGCAACTGCTGATCGGTTTCGGTGCGCGACCATATAAAGGCATGGTTATCGCGCACCACGTCGGCAATCAGCCAACCGGTGTTGCTCGGTTTGAACACTTCCTTGTTGGTCATGATCAGGCACACGCCCGAACGCGTTTCGACCTGCGGACGCCACGCGCACAGGCAATGGCTCTCGATCACGCGGCAGGCGCGGCACCGCGTTGCCCGCCAGCCACGGGCCTGAATCGGCTTGATACCTTCCTCTTCGCGCTGATCGCGCAAACGGGCCACGGCGTTTATCGCAAACTTGGCAGGCACGGGATTCATCGCAGGCAACGCCGACAGGCAAGGTAAATCGACACAAAAAGGCACTCGGCAACGTGGAAAGTGCCGCAGTTTATCAGAGCGGCCGGCGCAAGCCTGTACCGTCCGGGCCCGCTCCCCTATAATTCGCCGCCACTGAACGCACAGTCATGTGGCTGGTCGAAATCACCAGTCACTGAACCAGGAGAGTTTCATGCTGCGCCTTATCGTTCCCACCGCTGCCGTTTTGCTGGCGTCGTCCTTCAGCGCTCAAGCTGCTTCCTTGAGTGAGCAAAATCTCAGTCGAGAACTGCGCAACGTCGCCGCACAGAGCAGCGTCGGCACGCCACGGGCAATCAACGAAGACATTCTTGATCAGGGCTACACCGTTGAAGGCACTACGCTGATCAACCACCTGAGCGTGCAAAGCAGCCATGCCGACAAAATGCGCGCTGACCCCAAAGCCGTGTATTTCCAGCTGGGCGCCTCGGTCTGCAACAATCCATCGTTCCGCAAACTGATGGCCAAAGGCGCGGTGATGCGTTACGACTTCACCGAAGTGAAGACCAACCGCAACGTCGGCTCTGCCAGCTATCAGGAATCCGATTGCCCGAAAGCCGGTCCGGCGAAGAAGAAGTAATTATCGGAAGCAGCAGTTATCGAGAATTGGCGCGCCGTTGTTCATCCTCGGCGCGCAATTCTGCCAACAATGCCTGCAAATAGCGCGACCGGCGCTCACCGCCGCCCAGACGCCGACAGCACTCCTCTTCAAGACTCAAATGATTGGTCTCGGCTGACGATTTCAATAATCGATACAGTTGCGCATCGATCTCCAGAATCAATCTGGCCATGGCTTCCCGCCTCCCTGCACACCCTCTGATCCCTGAATTGCGTGAACCTTGCGTGTTGTCGTTGACGCAAAGTTGTCGTGTCACACCTGTAACTTAGTAAATCAGAGCCACAGCCACTGGGACCACGTTCAGACGAGCGGCGAAACCACCTTGGGATTCGTTAATAAGCGGTTGCCAGGAAAGACTTTGCGGCGCAATGATCAACCCAGCGCAATCGCCCTCGAGGGACTAGATTTAATCTATTCACACTGTATTGAAGGCCGAAAAGGAGCGGCCCGTTGTGTATTTGTTGCGAAGGTTTTTTCCATGCACTGGAAAAACCACAGCCTGCATGCAAGGAGAAGTTGAATGCCTTACCTACCGAATGACCTCCTCAGCCGTCATTTTGAAGAAAGCGGCCACGACCTCATCAGCAAGGTCGAAGAGCAACTCAAGCTGGTTTCACCGAACAGCCCCAATATTCCGATTTACCGCGACATGATCCTGACTGTGCTACGCATGGCCCAGGAAGATCACAACCGCTGGAACGCCAAGATCACCCTGCAAGCCCTGCGCGAACTGGAGCACGCCTTTCGTGTGCTGGAACAGTTCAAGGGACGTCGCAAAGTCACGGTTTTCGGCTCGGCGCGCACACCGATTGAACATCCGCTGTACGGCATGGCCCGCGAACTCGGCGCTGCGATTGCACGCTCGGACCTGATGGTGATCACCGGTGCCGGCGGCGGGATCATGGCCGCCGCCCATGAAGGCGCCGGTCGGGAGCACAGCCTGGGTTTCAATATCACCCTGCCCTTCGAGCAACATGCCAACCCGACGGTGCAAGGCACGACCAATCTGCTGTCCTTCCACTTCTTCTTTACCCGCAAGCTGTTCTTCGTCAAAGAGGCTGATGCGCTGGTTTTATGTCCCGGCGGCTTCGGCACGCTGGACGAAGCGCTGGAAGTGCTGACCTTGATCCAGACGGGCAAAAGCCCCTTGGTCCCGGTGGTGTTGCTGGATGTGCCGGGTGGCACGTTCTGGCAAGGCGCGCTGGATTTTATCCAGCATCAACTGGCGGACAACCGGTACATCCTGCCCACGGATTTGAAGCTGGTCAGCCTGGTCTACAGCGCCGAAGAGGCGGTGGCCGAGATCAACCGGTTCTACAGCAACTTCCACTCCAGCCGCTGGCTCAAAAAGCAGTTTGTGATCCGCATGAATCATCAACTCAGCGAAGATGCGCTCGAAGAGATGCAAACGGCATTTGCCGATTTGTGCCTGAGCGATCATTTCCATCAGCACGTTTATGCCGGCGAAGAGCACGATGATCCGCAGTTCAGCCATCTGGCGCGGCTGGCTTTCACCTTCAATGCCCGTGACCACGGGCGCCTGCGCGAACTGGTGGATTACATCAATCTGCCGGAAAACTGGGAGCAGCCCCAACCCCAAGCGCAACAGCGTTCGCGGGAACCGTCCAACGTGAGCTAAACGACAGGCAAAAAAAAACGGCCCGCTATCGAAATAGCGGGCCGTTTTCATTTAATCGTCGACTCCTCGACCGCTGAACAAGCGGCTGATCATCTCCATGGAAAACCCCCGATAGCTGAGGAAACGCCCTTGCTTGGCACGTTCACGCATGTCGATCGGCAGGTGCCCGGCAAACTTGCGACGCCAGGTGTCTTCCAACTGTTCCTGCCAATTGATACCGCTCTCGCGTAATGCGAGTTCGATGTCAGGACGCTGCAGGCCGCGTTGGCTGAGTTCTTCGCGGATCCGCAACGGCCCATAGCCGGAACGGGCTCGGTAGGAGACAAAGCTTTCGAGGTAGCGGGATTCGGAGAGCAAGCCCTCTTCCGTCAGCCGGTCGAGCGCGGTGTCGATCATTTCAGGGAGAGCGCCGCGCTGACGCAGTTTACGCGTCAGCTCGACTCGACCGTGCTCGCGTCGGGCGAGCAGGTCCATGGCGGTTCGCCGCACCGCGACGAGTGTATCGAGTACGGCGGTCATCGGATCAATCAGATATCAGCGTCAGCCAGGTCATCAGCAGTCGCTTTGGCTGGCGATGCCTTGACGTCCGGTGCCGGGCTCAGCAGCTTGTCACGCAGTTGCTTCTCGAGCGTTGCGGCGATGTCCGGATTTTCTGCCAGGTACTTGGCCGAGTTGGCCTTGCCCTGACCGATCTTGGTGCCGTTGTAGGCATACCAGGCGCCGGACTTCTCGACGAAACCGTGCAGCACACCGAGGTCGATCATCTCACCGTTGAGGTAGATGCCTTTGCCGTAAAGAATCTGGAACTCGGCCTGACGGAACGGCGAAGCAACCTTGTTCTTCACAACCTTGACGCGGGTTTCGCTACCAACAACCTCGTCACCTTCTTTCACCGCGCCAGTACGGCGGATGTCCAGACGAACCGAGGCGTAGAACTTCAGCGCGTTACCACCGGTGGTGGTTTCCGGGCTGCCGAACATCACGCCGATTTTCATCCGGATCTGGTTGATGAAGATAACCAGGCAGTTGGCGTTCTTGATGTTACCGGTGATTTTACGCAGCGCCTGGGACATCAGACGGGCTTGCAGGCCGACGTGCATGTCACCCATTTCGCCTTCGATTTCAGCCTTCGGCACCAGTGCAGCAACGGAGTCGACGATGATCACGTCAACCGCGTTGGAACGCACCAGCATGTCGGTGATTTCCAGGGCCTGCTCGCCGGTGTCCGGCTGGGAAACCAGCAGGTCGTCGACGTTGACGCCCAGTTTGCCAGCGTACTCAGGGTCGAGTGCGTGTTCGGCGTCGACGAATGCGCAGGTCGCGCCGGCTTTCTGGGCCTGGGCGATCACGGACAGCGTCAGTGTGGTTTTACCGGAGGATTCAGGACCGTAGATCTCGACGATTCGACCTTTTGGCAGGCCGCCAATGCCGAGCGCGATGTCCAGACCCAGAGAGCCAGTGGAAATAGCCGGGATCGCCTGACGGTCTTGATCGCCCATACGCATCACGGCACCCTTGCCGAATTGACGTTCGATCTGACCCAGGGCCGCAGCCAAGGCTTTCTTCTTGTTGTCGTCCATTAAAGTCCTCACGTAATCAATAAGGCCTGACGGCCAACACCTGTATAAGTAGCCAGTATTATTCCACAGCGTTTGAGGATCGCCTACCCCTGATTTGAGATTTCTCCGGCGGCGTGGCGCAGCAGCCCCTCTAGCGCGGCCTTCACCGTTTGTCGGCGGACCTCGTCGCGGTTGCCGGCAAAGTGCTGGACCTCACTGAAAACCGCATCGCCGACACCCCAGGCCAGCCAGACCGTGCCCACCGGCTTGCTCGCCGAGCCGCCATCCGGCCCCGCGACACCGCTGACCGCCACGGCAAAATGCGCATGACTTTTGCCCTGCGCGCCAACCACCATGGCCTCGACCACCTCGCGACTGACCGCCCCCACCGATTCAAACAACGCCTCGGGGACATTCAATTGTGCGGTTTTCTGTCGGTTGGAGTACGTCACGTAGCCGGCCTCAAACCATGCCGAGCTCCCGGGAATACGCGTGATCGCCTCGGCAATCCCGCCACCGGTGCACGATTCGGCAGTGGTGACATGAGCATTGAGAACCTGCAGGCGTCTGCCAAGTTCAGCGGCCAGCTGGGTGATTTCTTTCACAGTCCTCTCCTGATCGAGCGCAATGGGACCACCGTACACGAGCAAATGCCGCTTGCAAGCCGCAGCATGGGTCCAAATGTTAGCGATCCAAGGCTTTGACATACGCCTGACACGCCTGCAAGGCGATCAATCCGCGGTCGCCGGCGTCGGTGATGGCGATAATTCGTTGAGCATGCGCCGGGTCAAGTCGGGCGCGTGCGGCGCCATGATCCACGCCGCCGGCGCCGGTGGCGGCGGGCATTGCGCAATGGGCGGCGACGTCGCTGGCGTCGAGAAGGACTGACAGGCGCACATCAGCAGTAGCAAGACGATCGCGCAAGCGATCCTGATCACGTTGGGCATCGCTTAGCACTCGATAATGGGTTTGCTCACTGGCCGACAAACGTTGCTCCAGAGCCTGGCGTCTAGCCTGCTCGGCCCGTTGCTGAGTCGCCGTTGCTTCGCTCAATTGACTCAGCGTTTCAGCGTGCAATCTGGCCTGCTCCGCCAGTTGCCGGCCAAACCGCCAATCCTGAACCTGCCAGGCCAGCGCCGCCGCAACACCCGCCAACACAGCCACCAACAGCACAATCCCAATCACTCGCCAGGACGTCATGCCGAAGGCTGGCATAACAGCGCCCTCGCCCGCGCCCACAATTGCAGGCGATCCTCGAGCCCGTTGAGACCACCGTTGATCCGCCGCGTGATGCTGTTGAACTGGTCGCGATCAGCCAGTTCGTTCAAGCCTTTCTGCTCCCAGAACCACGCGGCGGATTCTGCGGCCCATTGCGGTTTTTCCAACAGCTCGGGGATAAACAGCAAACGATCATCGCCGAACAAGCCAAGACTGCAGGTTCGGTAGTTATCGCGTCCGGTGATCTGAATCAGCCCACGGCCGCGGTACTTCTGGCCGTCGCCATCCGCCTGCGGGGTATTGCCCAAACGCGCGGCGAGGCTGCCGGTGTCGTACTTGCTCAGGTATTGGTCGCTGCCCAACTCCCGCACGTACTGCAACTGCCCCGACTCGTGGCCGACCTGCGCGAGGAACGCGGCGATGCGTTTCGGCGTGTTGATGTTGCGGTGGGTCATGGCGGTGTTGAGGGCGGAAATGAAAACGCCCGCTTGGGTGCGGGCGTTGGGCATGATGTTTTGTAATTGTTGCGTCGTGACATTCATAGGGTCGCCACTTTGTTGGTCAAACCATTCGTTTCAAAAAAGCGAGTACGCCTTCATCAGATACCTGACTTTCTGGCGGCGAATGCAACGGCTGAACCTCACCGCCCAATGCAACCCAGTTCAGATAATCGGCCCAGTCACGGTTAGCCGGGTCTGAAGGAATAAAAGCCAAGTCAGAAACGCGAACGACACCACTAACGGTCAACTGATAACTCATGCTTTACGCTCTCCTAAAGTTCTGCGTCCGCAGTCCACTCGATTTGCAATGTATGCCCAGTAGCACTACCAACGGCTGTTACCGTAGTGAAAGCAACGCTGCGATTTGTGTAGCCCTGGACGGCCGTTTCCGTACATGCCTTGGCAATTGACTGATTCCAGACTTGGTTGCTGTTATCACCCGGAGAGAATATCGAGACAGTTGCTTGAGCCCTTTTTTGCACAAAAAATGGAATGTTGATTCCGGACTGCCGACTGTTAGCGCCAACGACCTGACTGAAGGTCGCTTGAGACGTAACGGTGCCATTCCCCGCCTGTATCGCAAGTCCGGAATTGAAAGACTTCTCGAAATATCGCTGACAGCTGATTAACTGTTGCGTGACGGGCTGATACTCGTATGGCGTGGACACGGGCCCTGCTTCAAGTTGAATCTGCGCTAGGTCGACGGTCTGTAAAGCATTTAACGGCAGATTGAATGCCAGTCGCAGAAAGTCGTTATCCACAGTACTCAGCATCTTTCCGGCCAGTGATGGAACCTGAAAAGTCGATGTATACCGAGCCCAGGACGTGGTCAGTTCAAAGCTGCCTACGTTTATGGCGACAGCAGCCGACCCACCGGGCCCGAAGTTCTGAGCTATAGATACGTTCAATGGGCGAGGCGCATCAGACTTCGCCCAGAACGAGAGAGTGGCGACGCTGCCTGCCAGCGTTCTTACCGATTCGATACTTTGTGATATCTGGTGAATTGTCGCGCCGGAGCCAGCGATTATTTGCTGCCAGCGCAGGAAATGCCTAGGCTCATTGGGAACTTCGGTCTGCCCCAACGAAAAATTTTGCCGGGCGATGTTCACGCCCGCGTTGCCGTTCCAGTCACACCGAAAACGATCCGCAATGTAGCCGCCGACGTTGGGCGCAAGATTTGACGATCCGCGCTGCCAGATATCAAAACCACCGTTGATAAGGACGTTTTTTCGGTACACCTGCAAGGGGTAAAGTTGCAATGGATCCGGTTTTGACAGTTGCCGAATGGCCATTGCAAGTTGGCTATTCAGATCTTCCTTCGGCGTCAAACCTGCCTCCGTAATGGCGTTGCGAATTTCCTCCGTAACGGCATTACCCCAACGAGCCGGGATCAGCGAGCCAGGCTTGCCCGCCACCGGATCTTCATCGACAAATCG
Organism: Pseudomonas sp. 43NM1; assembly: GCF_002836905.1. NCBI lineage: Bacteria > Pseudomonadati > Pseudomonadota > Gammaproteobacteria > Pseudomonadales > Pseudomonadaceae > Pseudomonas > Pseudomonas sp. 43NM1. The sequence goes on from NZ_MKGS01000080.1 coordinate 49,467, forward strand.
CCCGTCAACGAGTCCCGCGCTGGGAACACTCTTTGGATAATCCATCTATTTTTTCCTTGGTTAAAAGCCATCCCGCACCGGTTTATGGATGGGTGACCGACAGGGGTGAGGTTGGCCAGGCGATCTCAGCAGGGTAATCCGCCTGTTTCTCGATGCGATTCAACTCGACGCTATAGAGCTTCCACTCCATCAGGGCCAGTTGCTCATCGTCAGTGGCGTCGCCGATATCGTCAGCGTATTGAAGGGGAGCGATGCGCAGAACTGCCTCGCGCAGTAAATCATCGCGTTTCACCAATACTTGTCGCTGGAGATCAGCGAGTCTGGCTGCCTCATCTAGCATCCAAGTATCATTAGCCCAACAGTGATAAGCGCCCGGAAAAACCTGAGTTGTATAGCCGCTTGGCAAATCACCCAGTTCTACCCAAGTTTCTCTGAACCCCGTATCCGTGCGATATACATCACCTCGATAATCGGCTTGGAGCTTCAGTGCACCGTCGACGAACGCCCATGTATGGTCCCCTGGCGCCTCGGCTAATTCGATTCCCAACGAGACTGCATTGCTGGGTAACTGCACGCCCATGCCCGGCACTACCGGAAACTCGACAGGGCCGACCAAGGCGCCGCTTTTATCGATCAAATAATTAAACATAAGTACCTCAGATCAACTTGATTCGGCCCGGATAGGCAATGTTTCGAGGGCGGGTTTCAGTTGTGAAAGTCCCGATGGTGCCTATATCGACGTCGGCTCCGGCATTGAAGGCGGGATTAGGATAAGTCGTAGCGATGGTGGTACCGGTTGGGCTGTAATTAACGTCATGCCCCACATCCCATATCCCGTCAGGAATACTTGAGGCCGGACTGACTGAGCTGGTCGTGCCGGTGGGGAGAAAATGGTTATGTTTCTGCAGCGAGTGAAGCTGGTTGCTGCCCAGCGCTCGCGCCGGATCCAAGCCTCGTGACTCGTCAAGCACTCGAAGAAACTCCCCTCGCACCTCCGGAAGTCTGAAGTTCAACGCGCCATCTGCAGTGGTCCAGCCACCCTCCCTGCCACCTCTCGCCGCCTCCGTCGTCAACGCACCTGATGCTTGCGCGTGGTCCCATAACCAAGGCCATTCGCTACGTACAAGGACATTGCCATTGAGAGCGCCATAGCCCCCGGGGTTGATTTGCAGCGTGGTTTCGAACACTTGGCGTCCCAGGGCAGATCCGTCCAGACGGCCCACCGGCCACCAACTACCCACGCCATCGCTACGCAAATGCCACCAGTCACCACCGCCCATTAACACTAGAAATGGGTAGCCAACGGCTGAAAGATGGGTATGAAATCTGATCCGATCAGTGCCGTCAGCCTGGACCACCAGGCGACTACCGCTGTTGTCTACACGTCGGACGATTACATCGCGCACGCCCATGGCCAGATTGGCGGGAGGCAGTACCACGGTGGCGGCCCCCGGGCTGGCGTCGATCAATACCAGACCGAGTTCCTCCGGCGTCAGCATTTTCGAGGCCGCGATACGCGTCACCACCGATCGCGTGGGAGTAGTCACGGCAATGATTGCCTGGATCGCTTTCAGCAGTTGACCATTGTCCGCTTCCGAGGCAGCCATCCCGGCGCCCGCTACAACATTCAAAATCTCTTGCGTAACAGCGTTGCCCCAAACCGCGGGTATCAACGAGCCGGGCGAACCTGCGACCGGGTTTTCATCGACGAACCGTCCATTCACCAGTCCGACACTGGGGACGCTTTTTGGATAATCCATAGTGGGTGTTCCCTGTAATTAAGCCATGCACAGCCATTGGCAAAACAGCGCAGCAGGTCATGTATGAAAGAAAACGCCCACCGATGGGTGGGCGTTCTGAAATGATGATTGGTTAAGGTCTTCCTGAGCCGGGCCCTTTCACTACAGCATTGCCGGAGCTTGGCACGGCCCGCTAGTCATAATTAATGTGCACCCTGGTGTGTGCAGGTGCGCTGCGTTGAATCAGGCATTCCAGCGCCGAGCCCGGGTTCATGCCAAAGCGCTCCCCCCAATAACTGGCACCAAAACGGCGACCCAGCAGTAGCCGACCACCCGTGTTGAGGGTCCACATGAACTGTGCTTGCCACGTACCGAAGTGCGCCACGCCAAACCGAGAGCGGCCCATTCGCGGCGCTTCGAGTTCACTGATGGTGGCGTTCGGATAACCCTGCGTGCGGGCAATTTCGACGTAATAACCGATGGCCTGGCTGCCGACGGCGAGCAAACGACGGCGCACGGCGAGGCGCCGGTCGTCGAACAACGGGGTGGCGCCAAGGCATGGGTCGGGCAGGTTCATCACCCGCTCCCAATCGGGCACCAGTTCGCTGACGCCGGCCGGATCCATTTCGTTGAGCAACTCAGAGGCGCGAGCGTCAAGGCGTGACAATTCCTCGGCGATACCTACGAGCACCTCTTCCAGTTCCGGAACCTGCTCGGGGTCCCACGCCGGACCGCTAGGTAGTAAGTGGCGCAGTTGCGCGTGATATTGCGCGGCGGTTCTCAGGCCCATACGCAACCTCCGAACGTCAGCAACTGGTTGACGGCCGAATCGACATCGGCAGTGGGCGACGTCAGCGTGTGGTCGCTCTCACCGGTAGCGCTGCTGATCGCTTCGCGGATATGACTGATCAGCAAGGTGTCACCGAGACCGGCCTCACGGTTGTGCAAGTCGCGCAGCTGCGCTTCTACGGCTGCGCGCACCGCCGTCGTGTCCGGTGTGAGGCTCAGTGTGTAGACAACGGGCACCTGGATCGGCGCAAGCACATGTAACTCCGCTGTCACCGGTCGCAACGGTTCGATGTAGGCCTGGACTTCAGCCAATTGCGCCGGATTGGGCACCGGTTGCGGATCGTCGTCGCGCATGATGTACAAATTGACGATACCCAGTTTCGAGTAGGTGCCGCGACACCATGCACGGGTAACACCAGTGCACTCCAGCGCCCAGGTTTCGTAGTCTTGCGCCGAGCCGCCGTGAGGGATGATGCGATAGGAACTGATCACTCGCGAGCGCAGCGATTCAAGACTTTCACGGGCCACACCGCCGATCAGGCCTGGCGCCAGCACAGTGAAACTGTTGCCAGCGATTCCCTGGATCGGCTGCACCGGAATGAGCGTTATACCTGGATCAGCATTGCCCAGACTTCCGGCATCGAGCGCGGCGATCGCGGTGCTGTTGATGCCGTTGCTAGTAGTACGCGACGCGGTGACTTTGTAGGTGCGACCGTCACTCGATTGCAGCAGCGTGTCGACATCCAGCACCGCACCGGCGTTTGCAGTAAAGCTGACTTGGCCACTGGCGGCTTGCGCCGCTTTGCGTGGCTGGTTCAAACGCAATGCAGCGATCCGTTCCAGGGTCGATTCGTCGGCCTTGTCCGGGAGGATCTGCTCGGCAATCCAGTCGAGATAGCCATACAGGCCATAGGCTGCGCCACCGAGGGTGCGGGCCAAAACTTGCGCATCGGACTGGCGCAGCGAATCGCTGGCCAGGTCGCTTTGGGTGCGCTTGATCAGCACCGGCAGCGTAGGGGTTTCAAACGGCATAGATCACCTGCCAACTGTTATCAGGATTGATGTCCAGGCGCTCGCCATCGGCCAGGGTCAGAAACGTGCGCAGGTTCAGGCGCTGGGTGTCGAGGCGTTCGCTGATGATGTCGATGGCGCGGCAGTGACCATCGTCGATCAGCCACTGCAGCGCTTCGCGGGCATAGAACTCGGCGTCCATCTGCGTTTGCCGCGTCAACTTGACCCGGCGCAACAGCCACAGCCGCGAACCGATGCGATCGTCGGCGACGGTAGGAAAAGTGTCGCCCCACCAGCCGAAACGTTCCTCGTCATCAAGGCCATCGTCAGCGGCGGCGCGGCGCCAAGTGAATAGGCTGATCAGCACCGCGCGGGTCAGCGCGGCATGCAGGTTTTGACTGATGAACATCAATGGCCTCCCGCCGGCATGCCGGTCTGCCCGTTGCCCGCCTGCACGCCGACGTGCACGTGCTTGATCTGGCTGATACCGCCTGCGACTTGGTCGCCTTGTGAGATGATTTGGCCTGTCTGGGTCAGGGTCGGTGTGTCGATGTTCACTGCGCTGCTGGCGCGGATGTTAAGGGTCGCGGTCTGGATGTCGATGATTCGCCCGCGCTTGAAGTGAATCCGGTCGCCTTCGTCGGTGTAAATCGCCACTTCACCCTGAGCCAGAGCCTTGAGGCGGTAACGTCGATCAGCAACTACTAGAACGATAGCGTGGGAGCGATCGCCGCCCAGAAACGTAGCAATGCCTTCAGCCCCGGCCAGTGGATTGCTAGTGAAACCGTAGGGTTCGAAGTGTTCCATTTCGTCGTTCACTTCGCCGGCGGTGAGGCGCATCTGCAGCGATTGCAACTTGGTGGCCGAGTTGGCGAGCACGACAGTGCCGCGCGCCAGGAGGCGTGTCAGTAGGCTCATTGGGTTTCCTTCAGGTTCAGGCTGAATGCGATCAAGTGTGGGAGCGAGCTTGCTTGCGATGGCGGTGGGTCACGCGTTATAGATGTTGAAAGTGCTGCTGTCCTCCTGAGCAAGCTCGCTCCCACATGTTTGAGCGTCAACCTGAAGTTTTCTTGGGCGGCGTCGGATTGGCGTCGAAGGTGTATGGCGGTGCAACTTGCAGAGTGGTTACTGAGCCCTGCGCCGAAAGCGCATACGTGACTTTGGAAATCAGCATGTCGCCATCCACTTCCAGCACCGGATCCTTGACCTTGACCAGCGTGTTGTGACGCCACAAATCACCATTGGCCTGGCGCCAGCCCTGCACCTGATAAGTGCTGGTTAACGCCTTGCCGGCGCGAGTCCCGGCCTCCCATCTGGCCCGTTGCAATGCCAGTTCAGGAGTGATCTGCATGCCTTCATTGATCACCGTCACCCGCTTGCGTTTGTAGCCAAGATCGCTCGCGATCGCCTCGACTTCGCTGACGGCCGCCCCACTCTTCAGGTCATTGCCTTTTTGCTGACCGATTACCCGGTATTCGGCAAACACTTGGCTGTAATCCATTGGCGCGTTGGCCGAGAGAATGTTTTTGCCCAGTTCCAGACCATCACTGGCCCGCCCACCGCTTCCGGGTCGCGCCAGAACCACCCGGCCCTGAGCGTCATCAGTAGAAAACACGCGAAACAACGTCAGCAATCGATCAATGGACTGGAAGACCGTTTCCCCCGGCACGATGGTGTGACTGCCGAGCCGGGCGGTTTCGGTAATTTCACTGGTGACGAATACCGAGTACGAGGATGCCAGCGCCTCGACGATGCTCAGCAATGGTTGCTGGTGCCATTGGTTTGGACGGTTGATGGCGGCGCAGTCCACCAGGTCCTGGGTTTTCGAACTGCCTTCGACGCTCAGGCTGATTTGCCTGCCGTCATAGCTGATCGGTGCCTTGAACACGTATCCGGTAAGGACCAGTTCACTGCCGATACGCACCTCACATGGCGCACCGGGTTGAATCCGGCGCACCTGCGTCTGCCCCGGCCACTGCCAGGTAATGTCGAGCTTGAACGTGCGGAATTGACGCTCCAGATCCGCGATGATTTGCACGCTTTTCCAGCCGCCGTATTCCAGTCCATCAACGGTCAAAGTGACTTTGTTATCCAATTCACTCATGCCTTACTCCCCGGAGAGTTTCAGGTCATTGGGCGGGGAGAAACCGGGGTGGACAATGCCATTGCGCTGGGTCACCTCCTCCACTCGCGTCGCATCGCCCAACTGCTTAAAGGCAACCACCAGCGCTGGAAAGCTCTCTTGAAACGACTTGCTGACCAGCCTGACACCCGACGACGCAACGGCCGTCAGGTGCGCGCTGAGCTTGTGACGCAGGTCCGTCATGGCTTGATAATGGGCCGGATCGGCTTTGTTCGATGCTTGCTGGATTGCCTCCTCAAGCGCCGCGCGCAACGCCAGCACATCGTCGGCCACCGGCACGGCTTGGCGCTGTACCGGTTGCGCAGCTTGCTGCTCCAGTGAAGGCGTGGACCCGAGCTTGATCGCCCGCGAGGCTACCGGCATCGCGGCGACCCACTGCGCGACCTGTACCAGCAACGTGTCCTGCACCAGATTGGTCAATGCTTGCGCGGCGGCAGTGGTGTCATTGCCGGTGGTGATCTTCGGAGCGTCGGCCTTGCGGATGGCTTCGACCTGTTGGGAAACGTTGGCAATCACGCCACGGTAGCCGCTACGGGCGAAGTCCTTGAGCTCCTTGATGTCGCCGATCAAACCTTTGAATTCGGCCGCCACTTCCTTGGGTAACTCCTTGACCGCTTTGACCAGGTCGCTGATCTGCCGGTATTGATCGATCAGCGGCTGCAGTTGTTGCTGTACGACTGCGTAGACCTCCTTGATGCTATTGCGCAGGTCGGCAATGCCTATGCGCGCGGCTTTGATCAAGCTCATAGCGTCTTCGAAACGCGCCACCGCCGCCCCCAGAAAACTGTCAGCGGAGACCAACAACATTTGCTGCGTGCTGACGGTAGCGGTGGGAAATGGCAGCGGTTCATCGGGGTAAAACTTCAGTGCAAAAGTCACCAGTCCGCCGTCCTGGCGGGTGTGGGTCATGTCGCATTCGCCGACCTTGACTTGCAGCCGTCCCAACCACGGATGAACCAGTTCACCACTGCCCTGCTCCAGGGCCTTGAGCAGTTTGTCGCGCAGTTCCAGACAATCCGCGCCGACGATGAATGCCGTCAGGTCGTGAACCTTCGCTTGCTGGCCAAGGTTCTCGAAAAACGGTAAATCGCGCTGCGGGTATTCGTGCAACTGGCCCTTTTTACCGACCGGGGTTTTCGCCTGATCGACCCAGAAACCAGCGCCCCGAAAGGACGCCGGCAATAAACGGTCACGCCAGCTCATTGGAACCTCCCAGGGAAAGTGAGCGATAGCCGATGCGCGAATTGAGCATCAGCGCCGGTTGATTGGTTTGCGGCTGATCGGTGCGTAGGCCGGCCGGTGCGTTTTCAAAGCGCACGGTCAGGCCGCCTTCAAGTTGGGTGCGGTTGTTGGCGGCAGTTTGCTGGATAAGCGCGCTGGAGTTTTGCGTAAGGGAGCCCGTCAGCAACGACGGCGTTGGCGCCAAGTTGCCGGACGCCAACTCCGTGCTTGATGACGGCTTCGCATTGGCGCCAAAAAACGCCGGTGCCAATCCACCATTAGGTTCGGTATTGGTTTGCTGCTGCGCCTCGGCCAAGCTTTCAACCTTGCCGGTGACCTTGGCAATCACGCCCGCGAAGCCACCTTCAAACAATTCCTTGATCGGCGCGATGACGTCCTGAAGCTTGTTCCACAGACCGCTGAACCACTCGGTGATCGGTTCCCAGTTCTTGATGATTTGTCCCAACGGCGACCATTCGAACATCCCGCGCAAGAACTCCAGCGTTGGTGCGGCCAAGGCTTGCACCACGCCCCACAGCGCCGAGAACAACTCGCTGATCGGCTGCCATTTCGCCGCAATCTGCGTCATCGGCGACCATTCGAACACACTGATGAAGAAGTCTTTGAGCACTTGCGCCGAGGCTCGCAGCGTGGCCCACAGCGGATCGAGGAACGCGCTGATAGCGCCCCAGTTGTTGATGATCGTGCCCAGCGGCGAGTAATCGAACAACGTTCCGAATAAGTCTTTTATCGTCTGGGCCGCCAATTGCAGCGTGGTCCAGATCGCACCGAAGAAACCGGTGATGCTTCCCCAGTTGTTGAGGATCATGCCCAGCGGCGACCAGTCGAACAGGCCTTTGAGGAAGTCGATCACCGGCACCGTCATGGCCGTGAGCAGCTCCCAGGTCGCCGAGAACAAACCGGTCAACCCGGCCCAGTTGTCGATGATCATCCCGTAAGGCGTCCAGGAAAACGCCGTTTTGAGGAAACCCACCACCGAAGAGGTCAGCACCTTGATGCGCGCCCAGATGACGGAAAAGAACCCGGCAATCGGCGCCCAGTTGGCTATCAACATGCCGAGCGGCGTCCAGTTGAACACCGTACTCAACACCGCCATGGCCTTCGTTGCGAGGTTTTTCACGCCGTCCCAGAGCTGGGTGAAGAACGCTGAAATCGGCGTCCAGTTAGCAATTATCAGACCAGCCGCCAATGCGACACCCAAGGCGATCAGCATGATCGGACTGGTCTTGAGCACGCTGTTCATCAGGTCAAAAACCTGTGTCGCACCGGCTACGGCGGTTTGCATTGCTGAAAAAGCCATGGCACCGACTGCCAGCCCTTCGACCAGCTTCGGATTGTCATTGAGCAAACTGCCGACACCGGTCAACAAAGGCTCAAGACCGACCACCAGTGTGGCGACTGCCGGTGCCAGCGCGGCGTCGATGGAAGTCGAAACTTTGGCCATCGACGCACTGAAAATATTCATCTCTTGCGCAGCGCTCTCGGGCGCACCTGGCAAATCAACCGGCCTGGCCGACTCACTGACCTCGGCCAATTTAATCTTGAACGCGTCGGACGCCTTGATTCCCTCCAAGAAGGGCGTAATCACGCTGCCGCCATTGAACAGGCCACTGATGTCCAGCTTGCCGAGGCCGGCCTGCTCAAAACTGTTTTTAAAGCTGCCGACCTTCGAGACAAGGGCTTTGAGCTTGGGCGAGAGTTCGTCGATGCCGGTCAACAGCACCGATTTTTTGATCGTGTCTTCATCTGCCATCACTGCACCTGCTGCATCGCATTGATCCGTTGCGCGTGCTCCAGGGATTCCCGGAGCACATCCAGTGGCCTGGCCATCATCTGTTCGGGGTCAACCTTCCAGAACCAGGCCAGGTCATAGGCGACCGCGATCAGGTCGGTAATGGCTCCGACGCCGCACTCATGAAAAAACTCGCGACGGCCCAGCTCAGCGCGTTGAGGTCAGCCAGGTCCAACTGGTTGACCGACGACGGTGGAATGCCGGCGCAGACCGCGATGTATTTGGCCGCGACATCCATGTCGAGGCTGACTTCTTCGCTCTTGTCGATCTTGTACGGCAACGCTTTGATCGCCCGCACTTCCTGCACCGTCGGGCGGCGCAGGTTGAGTTCGGTCAAAGGCTCGCCGTGGGCTTCGATCGCAACTTGAAGCTTCACGGCGGCGCTCATTGCCAAGTCCCCTTGATGCCTTCGAATTTCAGTTCGATGGTCGCGTCATCGCCCTTGGACACCGGCTCTTCAACCAGATAGGCACCGGCCAGCACGTAGACTTTGCCGTTGCTGAATTCGCAGGTAACGGTCATGTCCACGCCTGCAATCAGTTGCTTGAGGGGGAAATCTGGGGTGTGTAGCGCCGTCACTTTAAAAGATGGCGCAATGTCGGTTTCCTTGTAGAAACCCGGTACGACGGTTTCGCGTTTGGTGGACATCAGTGGCGCTTCGCAGCCGCCATTGATCGTCAGTTGAGCGCCGTCGACTTTGACGTAGCAGGTGCCCGCAATCAGTTGACCCATGGTGTTTCTCCCTTCAAATAAAAAGCCCACGCAAGGTGGGCTGAAATCACAAACTCAAACGCGCGAATCAAGCCGCGTCGTCGTACTGCAGACGGAATTGGTTGAGCAGTGCGAACACGCGCAGGCCATTGATGTAATCCGGCGGAAACAGCACGTTTACGCGGCTCGGGTCCTGTACGTCGCGCTCGACAATCAGGTGCTCGGCGAACAGTTCGGCGTTCTCCACGTGGCCTTCCAGTTCGAGCTTGGCGTACTGGGCAATCAGCTCACCGCGAATGGTGCTCGGGGTGACGATTGGCTGGCCGGCGCCGAAACGGGTGCCGTCGGAGGCCAGTTTGTGGCGCCCGTATTTGCTGGTAATCACGCTTTGCAGACGACGCACGATGAACGCCGACTGGTGCATGGTTTCGCTGTCCAGGTAGGAGTTATCAGCCTGGCCGTAAGCGTTCTTCTGATAGGTGGTGATCGAGCGCTGTATGCGCACGTAACCGCCTTCGTAGTACGCGGTGGCGATGCCGTAGTTAAGCAGCGACTGACGCTCGGTCAGGGTGAAGCGCTCGCTGGCCGGCGCCGGGTCGAGACCTGGCAGGCTGCCGCTTTGGGTCGGACGGCTGGCGTCGGCGGAGATGAACACCGAAGTGCGCGCTGCCAGCGCCGCAGCCTGGACCCAGAACGGTTGCGGTACGCCCGGTTCCAGTGCCTGGATGGTCATGTGCTGGTCGTTACGCGCTTGGCCCGCAGCGACCAACGTGCCGATGGTGCCGCGCTTGGCGCTGTAGACGTGACCGAACAATTGCTTGGCCCACGACCAGCGTCCGGTGCTGTCATCCATGACGGCTTGCCAGGTGTTGAGGGACGACAGGTCCGAGAAGGGCAGACAGATGAACTCGAACGGTTCATCGCCCAGCGCCGCTACTGCAGCGACTTGATCCGGCACACCGGCGCCGCCGGTCATGGCGGTTATCGCCGAGGTAAGGCCCGCCGGAGTTTCTTCGCCATTGCTCTTGCCCAGGCGATTGAATTGCAGGCTGATGTCGTTGCCGCTGTCGCCCGTCCATTTCGCGCTCAAGGTAACGATGCCTTCCACCGCCGACGCGCTGACCGCCAGATCCGCCGCCGCGTTGATTTTCAGCGCCAACGCCGTCGCCGCTTGTGCCGCAGTGAAGCCATTGACGACAGCCGCTTGCACACGAATACCGCCGACGTACAGGTTGAGCACGCCACTTTGCGTCGCAGTTCCGGTCAGTGTCAGCACGCCTTTGGCCATGCTCCCGTCCGTGTTGTGCAGCGGCAGGCACCAGACCTCGCCGGTGGGGTCAGTTTTGCGCAAGGTTTCGTACATCGACGCAAGCATTGAACCTTGCCCGCCGATACTTTTCGCCAGCGCCACGCTGGACACCAGCACCAGTTTGCCGACATCGGCCGCAGTGATGTCATCGTTGACCTGGGCAACGATCAAACGGCGCATGGCAGACGACGTGCTATTGGCTGCCGAATTGTCCATCTCGGCGTAAAACAGCGGGACACGAATGTCCGCGGGGATGTTGCTGAATCCGATCGCCATTATTTGGCTCCCTGTGGTTTGGCCGCTTGCACGGCTTGGGTTGTGATATCGCCATCGTCCAGACGACGACGCCACCAAGCGTTGTCCGGCACTTCACGGCCGTCGGAGGGCAGCAGATCGCCCGCCTCCGGGTCCGGCACGACACGGCCAGGTGCCGGCAGCACGGTGATGCGTTTGCTCATGGGGTTACATCTCCAGGAAAAGTCATTTCCAGGCGCCCGTCGGGGCCTGGACGTTGCAGATTAGGGTCCGCCGGATCGATGGCATCGACCCGCACGGTGGCCCCGGTAAAGGACGACAAACCGTCCAGTTCACGCTCGTGCCAACTCTCTGCCGGCTGATTGGGCAGATTGCGGCCGAGCTGGAATTCGGCAAAAAAGCGCAGGCGATACAACGCCCGGTTGTTATCGATGGAAAGCAGTTCTCCGCCCTCATATTCGATAGCGTCGTAGTCGCTGCCCGGTTTGAACCCAACTAGCGCCCGCCACAACTCAGCGCGCAGGTCGTGCAACAGATCCAGCGTTTTTGTAGCGTCGCTGGTGTCAAGCACCAAGGTCACTTCGAAGCGGTCGCGAATAGGTTGCAGGGCGAGGTTTTGCGCAAGGCTTCTGCTCGCCACATCGGCGAGGGGCACAACGTAGGCAAAAGGGGTTTGAAGGTTCGTGTCGGTGTTCAGGGTGATTGGGTCGATGCCGGCCGCCACACGACTAGCCAGGGTTGGGCATTGCTCACGCAACTGCGTGAGGATCGGGGAGATCTTCATCAGGGCGCTCCAGTGTTTTATCAGGGGTTCAACTTTGATCAGAACGAGAATCACGCGGCGGCACATCGCAGACACCAATGCGCTTCGCCGCCCAACGCTCGTAAAGCCCGATGGCCACGTCCGCCCCGGCCATCGCCGTCAGGCAACCGAATGCGCAAGCCGCCCAGATCGACACCCCGGCGGCGTACAGCAGCATGATTGCCGAGACCCCGCAGATCACGCAGGCCCCGGAGCGCAATGCCAGGCGCCGGATCAGCGCCCAGCCTCGGGCGCCCTCCTTGTCGGCGCGCCACATTTCGCCAGACACCCCGCCCACCAGGGCGAGGACGATGACAAGCCAGATCGGCATGTCCAGCAACGCTTGTTGCTCGTTTGTCATGTCACACCTCCTGGTGTAATTGATGAGGAATGAGTTGTTTGTGTTTGTGTGTGGGTAGAGGAATGGATAGGTGTTTCAAACCTTGTCTCTCGACGTGCCTGACATCAGGTAGGCATTCCAAAAAGCCCGGCAACGCGCCGGGCTTTTCAGTAATGCGGTCCTGCGCTGATCGTTCGGCGCTACTGGCGCGGTACGGATCGATTCAAATTGTTTTTCCGACCGCGGTCCCTGCCCGCCGGATAACTGCTTTTGGTGCTTTACGCTGCACACCCGGGTCAGTTGCCAACCCTCTGAACCGTTGAGGCCGGTTCATCGCTGCCTTTGTCGTGGAACTAAAGAGCCTGGTTTCGAGCTGCTTTGTTGAGCCGCTTGAGACAAAGAATATGCATGGATGCATATACAGTCAATGCGTAAATGCATTTATTTATGCATCTGAAATGCACAGACGCATGAGAGCCCCGTGAATGCGGGTGTTGGCGGTTTTCTACAGACGAAAAAAAACCCGCCGGGCAGCGGGTTTTATCGGCGGGCGGTGACGTCAGCGGGCGTACATACCCCACCAGAAGACGTGACCGAGGATGACGATTTGCTCTTCCTGGATTTCCTGGAAGGTGTAGTCCTCGTCCGGGTGTTCGTCACGATTGAAGCTGCGCAGGCGAATCCCGGTCGGCAAGCGGTAAAGCTGTTTCACCCGCAACTGGCCGTTATGGTTGATCGCATAGAGGTCGCCGTCGACGATGTCGCCGATCCCGCATTTGCCGGCGTTGACCCCGACAGTCGCGCCATCGCGCAGCACAGGCAACATGCTGTTGCCGCGTACCGTCACGCATTTGGCTTGATCGAACTGCACCCCGTTGTGCCGCAGGCTGCGTTTGCCGAAGCGCAAGCTTGAGCGCTCGCTCTCTTCAATGACGAATCTTCCTGATCCTGCCGCCAATTCAACCTCGCGAAGAAAGGGCACGGACACCTCGTCGTCATCGACTGGGGTGTCGTCGTCCCACAAACTTATGTCCTTGAGTTCGGAATGTAGATGATCGCGGCCACCGCCAGCGGCGGGCGCAAGGTCCATGCGCCCGCGCAACTGGTCGGTGCTCACGGCGAAGTATTCGGCGATCTTCGAAATGTGTTTATCCGAAGGATCGACGATCTTCCCGCTGAGAATCCGCGAAAGCGTGGATTGCGGCACACCCGTGCGACGGTGAAGCTCCGTGGGGGAGATCCCGTGCTGATCGAGCAATGCTCTTAAGACTGAGGAAACGTTGCGTTTTTGCATAACGCGAATAATGCTTGATGTTTTTCAGGAAAACAAATGCAGATATGCATAAACCTGAAAAAAGAGGTCTACCGCCAGCGTCTGTGAGTGCTTTGCTGACCCTGCACTGCAAAGGAGGCACACAATTCTTGTTTCATTTACTACCACTTCATCCTTGACTGACCGGGCTAAGCTTCGCAGCTCCGAAGATTACGACTAACAAAAAGGAGTTTGCTCGTGGTGAATGAGACGATACCCGCAAGGCATCAAATGACGCCTGGAGAGATAAAGGTATCTGCCCAAGCGGTGAGCTTCGCTCGTGCAAACAAGAAGGCAATCGGAACGCGTCGGACGAACCAAGCAATTTATCCCCCGGAAGAAGCACCGGTGTCGGTGTTCATGGCGGGCTCCCCTGGGGCTGGTAAAACTGAAGCATCAATCGCCCTTTTGAATCTTTTCGCCGATACGAAAATCTTGAGGATTGATCCGGACGAGCTTCGGAACGAGTTTTCGGAATACACCGGTGCTAACTCTTGGCTTTTTCAGGGCGGCGTTTCGATCCTCGTCGAAAAAATACTCGACTTCGCTCTCGACCAGAGACAATCTTTTCTACTCGATGGCACGTTTTCAAACATTGATGTCGCCAGAAAAAATGTCGAGCGATCCTTGAAAAAGGGACGGTTTGTACAAATCCTGTACGTCTATCAAAATCCGCAACTTGCTTGGGGCTTTGTCAAAGCCCGAGAGGAAGCGGAGGGCAGAAGAATTCGCAAGGCGCATTTCATCGATCAGTATTTCGCAGCGCGTGACGTTGTAAACGCACTTAAGCTAGAGTACGGCAGCGATATACATGTGGATTTGCTGCTCAAACATATCGATAACTCAGGATGTCTTTACAAAGCCGGCGTCGATAAGATTGACTACCATATACCTGAGCGCCATACGCGGGCCGATCTTGAGGCCACGCTCGAATTATCATCAGGAGCGAAATCATGATTTCGATCAAGCCAGGCAGTAACAAGGGTGCCAAAAGCCTTTTTGCCGACTTTATCCGTAACGCTAAATCGGAGCAAAAAAAACGCGTTTACAGTGAGGTTTTGATCGAGGCGACCAAACAGCAGAATCTTGTGATGATGCAAGTCGAGACCAAACAAGGCTGACAGCACTTCGCAGATCATCGAGAAGCCCGGCCAAATGCCGGGCTTTTTTTGTTCCACGGTAATGGTCCGAGGCGCCATCGGGCTCAGATGCCTGCGCCCCACAGACCACCCATGTTAACCTTGCGCCCATCGCGGAAAAGCCGGGCCGATGCCCCTCCTTTGCCCTACATCTTTCAACGAGTTTTCCTGATTTCCGATGAATAAAGCACTCTCCGATCTGTCCTCCCACACGCCGATGATGCAGCAGTACTGGCGTCTGAAGAATCAGCACCCCGACCAGTTGATGTTCTACCGCATGGGCGACTTCTACGAGATCTTCTATGAAGACGCGAAGAAGGCCGCCAAGTTGCTGGACATTACCCTGACGGCCCGGGGGCAATCGGCGGGGCAGGCGATTCCGATGTGTGGGATTCCTTACCACGCCGCCGAAGGTTATCTGGCGAAGCTGGTGAAGCTTGGCGAGTCGGTGGTGATCTGTGAGCAGGTCGGCGATCCGGCGACCAGCAAAGGCCCGGTTGATCGTCAGGTGGTGCGGATTATTACGCCGGGCACGGTCAGTGATGAAGCGTTGCTCGATGAGCGTCGCGACAACCTGATCGCTGCGGTGCTGGGCGATGAGCGTCTGTTCGGTCTGGCAGTGCTCGACATCACCAGCGGCAACTTCACCGTGTTGGAAATCAAGGGTTGGGAAAATCTGCTGGCGGAACTGGAGCGGGTCAATCCGGTGGAACTGATGATCCCGGATGACTGGCCGAAGGACCTGCCGGCGGAGAAACGTCGTGGGGTTCGTCGCCGTGCGCCGTGGGATTTTGAACGCGATTCGGCGTTGAAAAGTCTCTGCCAGCAGTTTTCCACGCAAGACCTTAAAGGCTTCGGGTGCGAAAACCTGACGCTGGCCATCGGCGCCGCCGGTTGCCTGCTCAGCTACGCCAAGGAAACCCAGCGCACCGCCCTGCCGCACTTGCGCAGTTTGCGTCATGAGCGCCTGGACGACACTGTGGTGCTCGATGGCGCGAGCCGTCGCAACCTCGAGCTCGACACCAATCTGGCGGGCGGGCGCGACAATACCCTGCAATCGGTGGTCGATCGCTGCCAGACCGCCATGGGCAGCCGCTTGCTGACCCGCTGGCTCAACCGTCCACTGCGCGACTTGACTGTATTGCTCGCGCGTCAGACCTCGATCACCAATCTGCTCGACAGCTACCGTTTCGAAAAGCTGCAACCGCAGCTCAAGGAAATCGGCGACATCGAGCGAATTCTGGCGCGGATTGGTCTGCGTAACGCCCGCCCTCGCGACCTCGCTCGCCTGCGTGATGCCCTCGGCGCGCTGCCCGAGTTGCAAGTGGCGATGCGCGAGCTCGAAGCCCCGCACATCATTCAATTGGCCGCGACCACCAGCACCTACCCGGAACTGGCGGCGCTGCTGGAAAAAGCCATTATCGACAACCCGCCTGCGGTCATCCGTGACGGCGGCGTGTTGAAAACCGGTTACGACGCCGAACTCGACGACTTGCAATCGCTCAGCGAAAACGCCGGGCAGTTCCTTATTGATCTCGAAGCGCGCGAAAAGGCCCGCACCGGCCTCTCGCACCTGAAAGTCGGCTACAACCGCATCCACGGTTACTTCATCGAGTTGCCGAGCAAGCAAGCCGAGTCGGCGCCTGCAGACTACATCCGGCGCCAGACGCTCAAAGGTGCCGAGCGCTTCATTACGCCGGAACTCAAAGCGTTCGAAGACAAGGCGTTGTCGGCCAAGAGCCGTGCCCTGGCGCGTGAAAAGATGCTCTATGAAGCGCTGCTCGAAAGCCTGATCGCGCAACTGCCGCCGCTGCAAGACACCGCCGCTGCACTCGCCGAACTGGACGTGCTGAGCAACCTCGCCGAACGTGCGCTGAACCTCGATCTGAACTGCCCGCGTTTCGTCGAAGAGCCGTGCATGCGCATAAGCCAGGGTCGTCACCCGGTGGTCGAGCAAGTGCTGAGCACGCCGTTTGTGGCCAACGACCTGAGCCTCGACGACAACACGCGCATGCTGGTGATCACCGGCCCGAACATGGGCGGTAAATCCACTTATATGCGCCAGACCGCGTTGATCGTGTTGCTGGCGCACATCGGCAGTTTCGTCCCGGCGGCCAGTTGCGAACTGTCGCTGGTGGACCGGATCTTCACCCGCATCGGTTCCAGCGATGACTTGGCCGGCGGGCGTTCGACGTTCATGGTCGAAATGAGCGAAACCGCGAACATCCTGCACAACGCCACCGAGCGCAGCCTGGTGTTGATGGACGAAGTCGGTCGCGGCACCAGCACCTTCGACGGCCTGTCGCTGGCGTGGGCGGCGGCCGAGCGCTTGGCCTATCTGCGCGCCTACACGCTGTTCGCCACGCACTACTTTGAACTGACCGTATTGCCGGAAGCGCAACCGCTGGTGGCCAACGTGCACCTGAATGCCACCGAGCACAACGAACGCATCGTCTTCCTTCACCACGTGTTGCCCGGCCCGGCGAGCCAGAGCTACGGCTTGGCGGTCGCGCAACTGGCCGGTGTGCCGAGCGAAGTGATCGTGCGTGCTCGCGAGCATCTGGGTCGCCTTGAGGCCACCGCCCTGCCCCACGAAGTACCGAAACCGGTCAAGGGCAAACCGGCCGCGCCGCTGCAGAGCGACATGTTCGCCAGCCTGCCGCATCCGGTGCTCGACGAACTGGCTAAACTCGACCTGGATGATCTGAGTCCGCGTCGTGCGTTAGAAATGCTCTATGCACTAAAGACACGGATCTAACGCACTTGCCTGCAAGCTGTTAGAATCTCGCGCGGTTTGGGATGCTGCAGGCGTTTAGCCGGCCTGCAGACTATCGCTCCCAAACCTGGCGACCCCAACGTGAAGGGGCTCCGCTGCCGCCGCCTGAGGAGAAAATTAGAAATGACCTTCGTCGTCACCGACAACTGCATCAAGTGCAAGTACACCGACTGCGTAGAAGTCTGTCCGGTGGACTGCTTTTACGAAGGCCCGAACTTCCTGGTGATTCACCCGGATGAGTGCATCGACTGCGCACTGTGCGAACCGGAATGCCCGGCCGTGGCCATTTTCTCTGAAGATGAAGTCCCGGAAGACATGCAGGAATTCATCCAGCTGAACGTTGATCTGGCCGAGATCTGGCCAAACATAACCGAGAAGAAAGAATCGTTGCCCGATGCCGAAGAGTGGGATGGCGTCAAAGGCAAGATCAAGGATCTCGAACGCTGATTGCGCCGCGTTCTCGAAGAAGGCCCCTCGCGGGCCTTTTTTGTTTTTGCAGGATCAAACGACTTTTCTGCAGGCGAAAAAAAGGGGCGGTTTGACCCGCCCACATTTCGTCCTTATTCCCTTTAATCCTTTTCATCGTCCTGATGAATTGCGTCCTGCAATGTCCTTTCCCCTCATCCTTGAAGGGTGTGTCTGTCCGTCGACACAGTTCAGATACTAGAGAAATCCCTGACATCGGCAACCGGCCTGCGCAGCTGGCTGGGGCTGTCATATGAGCTTAATAAAAAGAAATATCCTTTATTTACAGATAGTTAAAGGCCAACACCCAACAAAAGCGCCAACTGCCAACCTGTAAAAATAACGAACACTTACGAGAGAGTAAGCGAAGTCTTACAGCACGAGTCTACGATCCAGAGTTTTCTGGCGGGCAACAAAAAGCCCCGAACCAGTCGGGGCTTTTCATTGCCAGTGAATGAACGCTTTATTGGAACAGCGACTCACTCGACAGGCCGTTCTTCTCGAGAATCTCGCGAAGTCGCTTGAGGCCTTCAACCTGGATTTGCCTGACCCGCTCCCGGGTGAGACCGATTTCCAGGCCCACGTCTTCAAGCGTGCTGCTCTCGTGACCGCGCAGGCCGAAGCGGCGAATGACCACCTCGCGTTGCTTGTCGGTCAGCTCCGAAAGCC
The DNA here is from genome assembly GCF_002836905.1 of Pseudomonas sp. 43NM1. NCBI lineage: Bacteria > Pseudomonadati > Pseudomonadota > Gammaproteobacteria > Pseudomonadales > Pseudomonadaceae > Pseudomonas > Pseudomonas sp. 43NM1. The sequence continues at coordinate 67,961 of NZ_MKGS01000080.1, forward strand.
ACTGATCAATGCTCTGGGACAGGTCATCGTCCTGCAGCAGTTCGCATGGATCGGTCGGGCGATCGTCAGTAAGGGTGTCCAGCAGGGTTTTATCCGAATCCGGACCCAGCGAGACGTCGACCGAAGAAACCCGCTCGTTCAAGCCCAGCATGCGCTTGACCTCGCCCACTGGTTTCTCCAGCAGGTTGGCGATTTCTTCGGGTGAGGGTTCGTGATCGAGCTTTTGCGTCAGCTCGCGTGCAGCCCGCAGGTACACGTTGAGTTCCTTGACCACATGAATCGGCAGCCGGATGGTCCGGGTCTGATTCATGATCGCGCGCTCGATGGTTTGACGAATCCACCAGGTTGCGTAGGTCGAGAAGCGGAAGCCGCGTTCAGGGTCGAATTTCTCTACTGCGCGGATCAGACCGAGGTTGCCCTCTTCGATCAGGTCCAGCAGCGACAAGCCGCGATTGACGTAACGTCGGGCGATTTTCACCACCAGCCGCAAGTTGCTTTCAATCATGCGTTTGCGCCCAGCCGGATCGCCACTTTGCGACAAACGCGCAAAATGCACTTCTTCTTCCGGGGATAGCAGAGGGGAAAAGCCGATTTCATTGAGATACAGCTGCGTAGCATCGAGTGCTCGTGTGTAGTCGATGTACTTGTGCTGCTTTAGCGAAGCGGAGTGTTTGGATTTAGTACGAACGGAAGGTGGAGCTGCCCCTTCATCGTCCGACATCGATTCCGTGGCGATGCCGGTCTCCACAAGGAGAACCTCATCGTCGATGTCAAACTCCGGCACTTCTTTACTGAGAGCCATTGTTATAGTCCTTTGGTGAGTTCGACCTCAAGCTCAAGCGGCGCCTTTATCCTTGGCAGCGCTGAAGCCTGTCCCCTCTACGTGACGGAACAGGCTGACAACAAATCAACGACGCGGCAGGAATTGCAGCGGATCTACAGGTTTACCTTGGCGGCGAATCTCAAAATGCAGTTTCACCCGGTCTGTGCCCGTTGACCCCATTTCGGCAATTGTCTGCCCGACTTTGACCTGCTGTCCCTCCCGAACCAAAAGCCTGCGGTTATGTCCGTAGGCACTGACGTAGGTATCGCTGTGTTTGATGATGACTAATTCGCCGTAGCCCCTTAAGCCACTCCCGGCGTATACCACCGTCCCATCAGACGCAGCTAAAACAGGCTGTCCCAAATCCCCGGCGATATCAATTCCTTTATTCAAACTACCGTTTGAAGAGAATTTACCAATCAATATGCCATTAGATGGCCATCCCCAGCCGGTCGGGGCTGGGCCCGCTGGAGGTAGTGGAGCAAGCGGAACCTTGCTCGCGACGGACGGTGCAACCACCGCTGTGCTGGTCGTTGCGCCATTCGGCTGGCGGCGGATTACCGTGGTTTTCAACGTCGAGGAAGGCGTTGAAGTGGACGAGCTCGACACCGTCGGCGGCGTTGAACCGGCGCGACCGTCAAAGCGAATTGTCTGACCCGGATGGATCGTATACGGCGTAGGAATATTGTTCCGTGCGGCGAGGGCTTTGTAGTCCCAGCCGTAGCGAAAAGCGATCGAGAACAAGGTGTCTTTTGGTCGAACGACATATTGGCCGGTGGTCACTGCCGGACGCTGGTTGACCGATTTGTTGCGATCGACCACGCCCACGGTGCTCGACTTGGTGCTGGAGCAACCGACCAGCAACGTGCTCAAGACAAGGCCAGTCACCAGGCGCTGAAAGCTTGCTGTACCCATACGCTGCGCAATGACTGTGAGACTCACCCGCCGCTCCCTTTGTGGTGGCTGAAAATATGGATTGCCGTATTTCGGCACGAAATGTCGCAAGTATAACGGGCGATGCAGGCTTTACCTTTAATGAAGCGAATTCACCGCTCGCACACGTTTGCTGCCCGCCGATGAATCCCGTTTAAACAAACGTCGCCGCTGTAAGACACGGCCGATCTGTGAGAATTCAGCGCCGCCGAACAAATGCTCAGGCCAGCGGCCCGTTGAGCAGTGGCACAAAGCGCACCGCCCCCAGCACACGTCTGGAAAAGCCCTGTTCTTCACGGATGATCAGCATCAATTGCTGGACCTCGCCGGACCCGACCGGGATCACCAGGCGCCCGCCCGGAGCCAATTGATCGAGCAACGCTTGCGGCACATCAGTGGCAACGGCGGTGACGATAATGCCGTTGTACGGCGCAAGTGCCGGCCAGCCTTCCCAACCATCGCCCCAGCGGAATACCACGTTGCGCAGGTTGAGTTCGACCAGACGTTCCTTGGCTCGATCCTGCAAAACCTTGATGCGCTCCACCGAGAACACCCGCTCAACCAGTTGCGACAACACAGCAGTCTGATAACCCGAACCGGTGCCGATCTCCATGACCTTGTCCAGCGGACCGGCCTCCAGCAGCAGCTCGCTCATGCGCGCCACCATATAAGGCTGGGAAATGGTCTGGTTGTTGCCGATCGGCAGCGCGGTGTCTTCGTAAGCGCGGTGCGCCAAGGCTTCGTCAACGAACAGATGACGAGGCGTGCGGCGGATGACTTCCAGCACTTTGGCGTTGCAAATGCCCTCTTCGTACAACCGCTGAATCAAGCGCTCGCGAGTACGTTGCGAGGTCATGCCGATGCCGCGACGGAGCATATCGTCTTGTTCACGACCCATTAGTGCAGCCCCTCCAGCCAGCCATCGAGACTTCTGAAGGCATCATTGAAGGTGCGATCCAGTTGTAGTGGAGTGATTGAAACATAGCCCTGCATCACCGCATGAAAGTCGGTGCCCGGGCCGCCATCCTCGGCGTCGCCGGCCGCGGCAATCCAGTAACCGGACTTGCCGCGCGGGTCGACCACTTTCATCGGCGCGGCAGCGCGGGCGCGGTGCCCGAGGCGGGTCAGCTGAATGCCGCGGATGTGGTCCAGCGGCAGGTTGGGAATGTTCACGTTGAGTACCGTGCGCGGTGGCAATTGGAGGTCGGCGTGAGCCTCGACCAGTTTGCGCGCAAAGTAAGCGGCTGTGGGAAGGTTCTCCACTTGCCGTGAGACCAGCGAAAAGGCAAACGCAGGACGTTCGAGGAAGCGCCCTTCGAGGGCCGCCGCCACCGTGCCGGAATACAACACGTCGTCACCGAGGTTGGCGCCGAGGTTGATCCCCGAAACCACCATGTCCGGACGTCGCTCCAGCAGGCCATTGAGGCCCAGGTGCACGCAATCGGTCGGTGTGCCATTCAGGCTGATAAAGCCGTTGGCGAGGGTTTGCGGGTGCAACGGACGGTCGAGCGTCAGCGAACTGCTGGCGCCGCTTTTGTCCTGGTCCGGGGCGATAACCACGCACTCGGTGAAATCCGCCAGCGCAGCATAAAGCGCGGCGAGACCGGGTGCGGTTACCCCATCGTCGTTAGAAATCAGAATACGCATGGGCTGTCCGTCTGCCCCACCGGCACCAGATCGACGAGTTCGCGCACCAATACGGTGGCGAAGCATCCGGCCGGCAGGACGAATTCCAGTTGCAGAATGTCAGGCTCGGGATAATGCCACGTCAACCCAGCAATGGGCAGCCGCAGGATGCGGCGTTCGTGACTCATACCGGCGTTAATCAACCAGTCGCGCAAGTCTGCTTCGCGGTTGGCGATTGCCTGCTCCAGTTCATGGACAGCGCCCGTCGTCGGCGAGTCACCTTCGCCCCATTGCGGGCCAGTCGGGTGCAGGTCAAGAATCGCCAGGCGCGGATCGCTGCATTCAGCCTCACCCGCCGGAAAGAAACTGCGGCTGTCGGTGAAGGCCAGCAGATCGCCGACCTGCGCACGCTGCCAGCTACCGTCGGCAACCCGCGCCGCCAACACTTGGTTGAAGAGAAAACTGCGTGCCGTGGACAACAGACGCGAACGCACATTGCGCTGTTCCGGCAACGCTTTGCGCGCCGCCCAGGCACGCGCATCAACGACGTTGCCGCCGTCAAAACCAAAGCGCTGGGCGCCGAAATAATTGGGAATACCCTGCTTGGCGATCAATTGCAGACGCTCTTCGATCGCCGCTTTGTCGCCGGCAAATTGCGTCAGGCGCAACGTGAAACCGTTGGCCGAATGGGCACCGCGTTGCAGTTTGCGTTTATGCCGACCGGTCTTGAGGATCTTCAACGTGTCGTTTTCAGCCGCCGACAGATCCGGGTCAGCCTTGCCCGGCAGTTGCACGCTGAACCACTGGCGCGTCAATGCCTGACGGTCCTTGAGCCCCGCGTAACTGACGGTGCGCAACGGCACGCCGGCAGCCTTGGCAATTCGCCGGGCCGCTTCTTCAGTGTTCAAACCGCGTTTTTCCACCCAGATCCATAGGTGTTCGCCGTCGCCACTCAGGGGAATATCGAGGACTTCATCGACCTGGAAATCTTCCGCCGTGGCTTTCAGCACGGCGCTGCCGAGGGCATCACCATACGCACGCGGGCCGAGCAATTGCGCTTCGTTCATGCGCGCAGCAACAAGGCAACGGAATGCACGGCGATGCCTTCTTCGCGACCGACGAAGCCGAGCTTCTCGGTGGTGGTAGCTTTCACGTTCACTTGATCCAACTCAACTTGAAGATCCGCGGCAATCAGCGCGCGCATCGATTCGATATGCGGGGCCATTTTCGGTGCCTGGGCGACGATGGTGTTATCGACATTGCCGATTTTCCAGCCCTTGGCGTGGATCAGCGCGACCACGTGACGCAACAGCGCGCGGCTGTCGGCGCCCTTGAAGGTCGGGTCGGTGTCCGGGAAATGTTTGCCGATATCGCCCAACGCAGCCGCGCCGAGCAAGGCATCGCTCAAGGCGTGCAGCAGGACGTCACCGTCGGAATGAGCGAGCAGCCCGAAGCTGTGTGCAATGCGCACGCCGCCCAGAGTAATGAAATCGCCTTCAGCGAAACGGTGCACATCATAGCCGTGGCCAATACGCATAAAAAAACGCCCCGATTTTTGTCAGGGCGTGATTCTACCCGCATTACTCGGCTAGGGCGCGTGCGTGATGCTGTAAGTGGTCGTCAATGAAGCTGGCGATGAAGAAATAGCTGTGGTCGTAGCCCGGTTGCAGGCGCAACGTCAGCGGGTGGCCGGCAAGTTTCGCGGCATGCTGCAGGGCTTCAGGCTTGAGTTGAGTGGCGAGAAAATCGTCGCGATCGCCCTGATCGACCAGCAACGGCAGCTTCTCGTCGGCCTCGGCGATCAGCGCGCAGGCATCCCATTCACGCCACTTTGAACGGTCCTCGCCCAAGTAGCGGGAGAAGGCCTTTTGACCCCACGGGCAATCCATCGGGTTGTTGATCGGCGAGAACGCCGACACTGACTGATAACGCCCGGGATTGCGCAATGCACAGACCAGCGCACCGTGGCCACCCATGGAATGGCCGCTGATGCCGCGCTTGGTCGATGCCGGGAAATGCGCTTCGACCAGTGCCGGCAATTCCTGCACCACGTAATCATGCATCCGATAGTGCCGCGACCAGGGTTCCTGTGTGGCATTCAGGTAAAAACCGGCACCGAGGCCGAAATCCCAGGCGCCATCCGGATCGCCCGGCACATCGGCGCCGCGCGGGCTGGTGTCCGGCGCAACAATGATCAGCCCGAGCTCGGCGGCCATGCGCATCGCGCCAGCCTTGTGCATGAAGTTTTCGTCGGTGCAGGTCAAACCGGACAACCAGTACAGCACCGGCAACTTGCCGCCCTGCTCCGCTTGCGGCGGCAGGTATACGGCAAACACCATGTCACAACCGAGCACATCGGAACGGTGCCGATAACGCTTGTGCCAGCCGCCGAAGCTTTTCTGGCAAGAGATGTTTTCCAGGCTCACGGGAATCCTCCCAACTGCACGCCACCCGCCTCAAGCTGCAAGTCGAGGCGCGCTCGCTTGCAGCTTATGGCGGGAGGCCTGTCGCTGTTTCTTAGAAATGGATGACGGTACGGATGCTCTTGCCTTCGTGCATCAGGTCGAACGCCTTGTTGATATCTTCCAGGCCCATGGTGTGGGTGATGAAAGTATCCAGAGGAATCTCGCCGGTTTCGGCCATTTCGACATAGCTCGGCAACTCGGTACGACCGCGCACGCCACCGAACGCCGACCCGCGCCAGACGCGCCCAGTGACCAGTTGGAATGGACGCGTGGCGATTTCCTGGCCAGCACCGGCGACACCGATGATCACCGATTCGCCCCAACCCTTGTGGCAGCACTCAAGGGCTGCACGCATCAGTTGCACGTTGCCGATGCATTCGAAGGAGAAGTCGACGCCGCCATCGGTCATGTCGACGATGACTTCCTGGATCGGACGATCGAAGTCTTTCGGGTTGACGCAATCGGTTGCACCCAATTGCTTGGCGATTTCGAATTTCTCCGGGTTGATGTCGATCGCGATAATCCGCCCGGCCTTGGCTTTGGCAGCGCCGATGACTGCCGACAAGCCAATGCCGCCGAGGCCAAAAATAGCCACGGTATCACCCGGTTTGACCTTGGCGGTATTGAGCACGGCGCCGATGCCGGTGGTGACACCGCAGCCGAGCAAGCAGACTTTTTCCAGTGGCGCTTCTTTTGGAATCTTGGCAACGGAGATTTCCGGGAGCACGGTGTACTCGGAGAAGGTCGAGGTGCCCATGTAGTGGAAAATCGGCTGACCCTTGTAGGAAAAGCGCGTGGTGCCATCCGGCATCAGGCCTTTGCCCTGGGTCGAGCGAATCGCTTGGCACAGGTTGGTTTTGCCCGACAGGCAGAATTTGCACTGGCGGCATTCCGGGGTGTACAGCGGAATCACATGATCGCCCACCGCAACCGAGGTCACGCCTTCGCCGATGGCTTCAACCACGGCACCACCTTCGTGGCCGAGGATCGACGGGAAGATGCCTTCCGGGTCGGCGCCGGACAAGGTGTAAGCGTCGGTGTGGCAAACTCCGGAAGCCACGACGCGAAGCAGAACTTCACCGGCCTTCGGCATGGCGACATCGACTTCAACGATCTCGAGGGGTTTCTTCGCCTCGAAGGCTACGGCGGCGCGCGACTTGATCATGCTGACTCTCCAGAGAATCCAATGAATATAAAAACAAGAACAGGAGTGTAATACATGGCCGAACGATGAATAATCGGGCCAAATGCAAAATATTATTGCTGTACAGGGATAATCAACGATGTCTGAAAACCGTTGGGAAGGGATCGACGAATTTGTCGCCGTTGCCGAATGCAGCCAGTTCACCGCTGCGGCGGAACGTCTTGGGGTTTCTTCCTCGCATGTCAGTCGACAAATCGTACGTCTGGAAGAACGACTTCAGACGCGATTGCTGTATCGCAGCACGCGCCGAGTGACGCTGACTGAAGCCGGGCAAACCTTCCTGCAACATTGCCAGCGTTTGCAGGATGGCCGCGAAGAAGCGCTGCGTGCAGTCGGCGATCTGACCAGCGAACCCAAAGGCATGTTGCGCATGACTTGCGCGGTGGCTTACGGCGAGCGCTTTATCGTGCCGCTGGTGACACGGTTCATGGCGCTGTATCCGCAACTGCGGATTGACATCGAGCTGAGCAATCGCCAACTCGATCTGGTGCATGAAGGCCTCGATCTGGCGATCCGCCTCGGTCGCTTGCAGGACTCACGACTGGTGGCCGCACGCCTGGCGCCGCGCCGCATGTACTTGTGCGCGTCACCGTCCTACGTGGAACGGTATGGTCGCCCACACAGCTTGTCGGAATTGAGTCGGCACAATTGCCTGATCGGCAGTTCGGATCTGTGGCAACTGGAACAGAACGGCCGCGAATTTTCCCAGCGTGTGCAGGGCAACTGGCGTTGCAACAGTGGGCAAGCGGTATTGGATGCGGCGCTATTAGGCGTGGGGTTGTGTCAGTTGCCGGATTATTACGTGCTGGAGCATCTGAAAAGCGGCGAATTGATTTCGTTACTGGAAGCGCATCAACCGCCGAATACCGCGGTGTGGGCGCTGTATCCACAGCAACGGCATCTGTCGCCGAAGGTTAGGAAGTTGGTGGATTATTTGAAGGAAGGGTTGGCTGAGCGGCCGGAGTATCGGGTCTGAGTGATGTGTTGACCGAACCACCGCCATCGCGAGCAAGCTCGCTCCCACAGGGGTTATGCGTCGAACTCAAATCCACTGTGGGAGCGAGCTTGCTCGCGATGGCGGCAGGCCAGTCAACAAAAAACTCAGCGGCGATTAGCCCAACGTAACCGCAACCATTCCAGATCTTCCGGCCGCGTAACCTTGAGGTTATCCGAGCGCCCTTCAATCAAGCGTGGCGCCAGACCCGCCCACTCCATCGCCGACGCTTCGTCAGTGATAACGGCATCCGCCACCAGACTGTCAGCCAACGCCCGATGCAGCGCGCCGAGGCGAAACATCTGCGGCGTATACGCTTGCCAGATCACACTGCGATCCACGGTTTCAACCACGCGCCCGTGCTTGTCGACGCGTTTCAGCGTGTCCCGCGCCGGCACTGCGAGCAAGCCACCGACCGCATCATCGGCCAGTTCACCGAGCAATTTGTCCAGGTCATCGCGCGCCAGATTGGGCCGCGCGGCGTCGTGCACCAACACCCAGTCTTCTTCGTCGGCACCCAACGCGTGCAAATGCAGCAAGGCATTAAGCACCGAAGCGGAACGCTCGGCGCCGCCGTCGACGCGCTGAATCCGCGCATCGCCAGCACAGGCCAGGTTTGGCCAATAAGGATCATCAACAGCAAGACTGACCACCAGGCCTTTCAGGCAAGGATGGTCAAGGAAACAGCCGAGGCTGTGTTCGAGAATTGTTCGGCCGCCCAGTTGCAGGTATTGCTTGGGACGGTCCGCAGCCATTCGGGCACCGACGCCCGCGGCAGGAATCACGGCCCAGAAGGCCGGTAACGACTGGATCATTGAGCCAACTGGTAAAGGGTTTCACCGTCCTTGACCATACCCAGCTCATGACGAGCCCGCTCTTCAACGGTCTCCATGCCTTTCTTCAACTCACTGACTTCGGCGTCCATCACCCGATTGCGCTCCAGCAAGCCTTCGTTCTCAGCGTGTTGATCTGCGATCTGCTGAGTCAGCTCGGCCACTTGCGCCAGGCTGCCATTTCCCACCCACAGGCGATATTGCAGGCCAGCCAGCAGCAGGAGCAAGACGAGGAACAACCAATTGGGACTGCGCATCGAATATCAGGTATCCAGTGAAAAAAGACAGCCATGCCAAAACTATGAAGCTTCTGATAGCACGAAGCCTGGAAGACCCAGGCTTGTGCTCTTGAGACATCAGATTAGTGGCAAATCCATCGCTGTCGCGACTTATTTCGACACAATCCGACACCTTTTTACTGTGTAGCGCTTTTTACCACGTACAGCTTAACCGCGGAATTCGCTGCGACCGTTGTACTTGGCTTTGCCATTCAACTGCTCTTCGATACGCAGCAGTTGGTTGTACTTGGACACGCGATCGGAACGGCACAACGAACCGGTCTTGATCTGGCCAGCCGCAGTGCCCACGGCCAGGTCGGCGATGGTCGAATCTTCGGTTTCGCCGGAGCGGTGCGAGATCACGGCGGTGTAACCGGCAGCCTTGGCCATCTGGATGGCTTCCAGGGTTTCGGTCAGAGTGCCGATCTGGTTGAACTTGATCAGGATCGAGTTGGCGATCTTTTTATCGATGCCTTCCTTGAGGATCTTGGTGTTGGTCACGAACAGGTCGTCGCCTACCAGTTGGGTCTTCTCGCCGATCTTGTCGGTGAGGATCTTCCAGCCAGCCCAGTCGGACTCGTCCAGGCCATCTTCGATCGAGATGATCGGATAACGTTCGGTCAAGCCTTTCAGGTAATCAGCGAAACCTTCAGCGGTGAACACCTGGCCTTCGCCGGACAGGTTGTATTTGCCGTCTTCGTAGAATTCGCTGGCCGCGCAGTCCAGTGCCAGGGTCACGTCGGTGCCCAGCTTGTAACCGGCGTTGGCCACGGCTTCGGAGATCACTTTCAAAGCGTCTTCGTTGGACGCCAGGTTCGGCGCGAAACCACCTTCGTCACCGACTGCAGTGCTCAGGCCACGGGCCTTCAGCACAGCTTTCAAGTGATGGAAAATCTCGGTGCCCATGCGCAGACCTTCCGAGAAAGACTTGGCGCCAACCGGCTGAACCATGAATTCCTGGATGTCGACGTTGTTATCGGCGTGTTCGCCACCGTTGATGATGTTCATCATCGGCACCGGCATCGAGTAAACACCCGGCGTGCCGTTCAGGTTGGCGATGTGAGCGTACAGCGGCAGGTCCTGGTCCTGTGCTGCTGCCTTGGCCGCGGCCAGGGAAACGGCGAGGATCGCGTTGGCGCCCAGGGAACCTTTGTTTTCAGTGCCGTCGAGCTTGATCATCGCGTGATCGAGGGCTTTCTGGTCGCTTGGATCGGTACCCAACAGCAGGTCACGAATCGGACCGTTGATGTTGGCTACGGCTTTGAGTACACCTTTGCCCAGGTAACGGCTCTTGTCGCCATCACGCAGCTCGAGTGCTTCACGCGAGCCAGTGGAAGCACCGGACGGCGCGCAAGCGCTACCGATGATGCCGTTATCGAGAAGCACGTCCGCTTCGACGGTGGGATTGCCACGGGAGTCGAGAACTTCACGACCTTTGATGTCGACGATTTTTGCCATTGTTGTAAACACTCCAAAGTTGACGAAAACGACGCAGCTAGAGGAAATCTTTTACCGTCGGCAAGTGATGTACAGCGGGCAGTCTTGCGGACGATAAGGCTCAGGCCCGAGGGCCTGAACATTAAATCGTGCGGTACTTTACCGGAGAAAAGAGGTTTACGCGGTTTCTACCGTCGGAAAACTCTTAACCAGTTCGTCCAACGCTTTGAGCTGGGCCAGGAATGGCTCCAGTTTGTCCAGGCGCAAGGCGCAAGGGCCGTCGCATTTGGCGTTATCCGGGTCCGGGTGGGCTTCGAGGAACAGACCCGCCAGCGACTGGCTGATGCCGGCCTTGGCCAGATCGGTGACCTGGGCGCGACGCCCGCCGGCGGAATCGGAACGACCACCAGGCATTTGCAGCGCGTGAGTCACGTCGAAGAACACCGGGTATTCGAACTGCTTCATGATGCCGAAGCCGAGCATGTCGACGACCAGATTGTTGTAGCCGAAGCTCGAACCGCGTTCGCAGAGGATCAACTGATCGTTACCCGCTTCCACGCACTTGCTCAGGATGTGTTTCATCTCGTGCGGCGCAAGGAATTGGGCTTTCTTGATGTTGATCACCGCGCCAGTCTTGGCCATCGCGACCACGAGGTCGGTCTGGCGCGACAGGAAGGCCGGCAACTGAATGATGTCGCAGACTTCAGCGACGACCGCAGCCTGCTCAGGCTCGTGGACGTCGGTGATGATCGGCACGCCGAAGGCTTGCTTGATGTCCTGGAAAATGCGCATGCCCTCTTCCAGGCCGGGGCCACGGTAAGAGGTCACGGAGGAACGGTTAGCCTTGTCGAAACTGGCCTTGAACACGTAAGGGATACCGAGTTTCTCGGTAACCTTTACGTACTCTTCGCAGACCTGCATCGCCATGTCGCGGCTTTCCAGCACGTTCATGCCACCGAAAAGCACCATTGGCTTGTCGTTGGCAATCTCGATATCGCCTACACGGATGATCTTCTGCGCCATTGGAATCAAGCCTTCTTCTGGTGTTGAGTCAACGCTGCTTTAACGAAACCGGTGAACAACGGGTGACCGTCGCGCGGTGTCGAGGTGAACTCCGGGTGGAACTGGCAAGCGACGAACCAAGGATGATCCGGTGCTTCGACCACTTCAACCAACGCGCCATCACCGGAGCGACCGGATATTTTCAGGCCGGCTTCCATGATTTGCGGCAGCAGGTTGTTGTTCACTTCGTAACGATGACGGTGACGTTCGACGATCACGTCTTTGGCGTAGCAATCGTGAACCAGCGAACCCGGCTCCAGCAGGCAATCCTGTGCGCCGAGACGCATGGTGCCGCCAAGATCAGACGCTTCGGTACGGGTTTCGACCGCGCCGGTGGCATCTTCCCACTCGGTGATCAGGCCCACGACCGGGTGACCGCTGGCGCGATCGAACTCGGTGGAGTTGGCGTCTTTCCAGCCCAGCACGTTACGTGCGAACTCGATGACCGCCACTTGCATGCCGAGGCAGATGCCGAGGTACGGAACCTTGTTTTCGCGAGCGTATTGCACGGCGGTGATCTTGCCCTCCACGCCGCGCAGACCGAAGCCGCCCGGAACGAGGATCGCGTCGACACCTTCGAGCAGCGCGGTGCCCTGGTTTTCGATGTCTTCGGAATCGATGTAGCGCAGGTTGACCTTGGTGCGGTTGCTGATGCCGGCGTGACTCATCGCTTCGATCAGCGACTTGTAGGCGTCCAGCAGCTCCATGTACTTGCCGACCATGGCGATGGTGACTTCGTGCTCAGGGTTGAGCTTGGCGTCGACCACGGCTTCCCACTCGGACAGATCGGCGCCGCCACATTGCAGGCCGAAACGCTCGACAACAAAATCGTCCAGGCCTTGCGAGTGCAGAATGCCCGGGATCTTGTAGATGGTGTCGGCGTCTTCCAGCGCAATCACCGCACGTTCTTCAACGTTGGTGAACTGGGCGATCTTGCGACGCGACGAGATGTCGATCGGGTGATCGGAGCGGCACACCAGCACGTCAGGTTGCAGGCCGATGGAACGCAGTTCCTTGACCGAGTGCTGGGTTGGTTTGGTTTTGGTTTCACCGGCAGTGGCGATGTACGGCACCAGCGTCAGGTGCATCAGCATCGCGCGCTTGGCGCCGACTTCGAAACGCAATTGACGAATGGCTTCGAGGAACGGTTGCGACTCGATGTCACCGACGGTGCCACCGATCTCGACCATCGCCACGTCAGCATCGCCGGCACCCTTGATGATGCGGCGCTTGATTTCGTCGGTGATGTGCGGGATCACCTGAATGGTCGCGCCCAGGTAATCACCACGGCGCTCTTTGCGCAGCACGTGTTCGTAGACACGGCCAGTGGTGAAGTTGTTGTTCTGGGTCATGGTCGTGCGGATGAACCGCTCGTAGTGGCCCAGGTCCAGGTCGGTCTCGGCGCCGTCGTGAGTGACGAACACTTCACCGTGCTGGAACGGGCTCATGGTGCCCGGGTCAACGTTGATGTACGGGTCCAGCTTCAGCATGGTGACCTTAAGTCCCCGCGCCTCCAGGATGGCCGCCAATGAAGCCGAGGCAATGCCTTTCCCCAATGAAGAAACAACACCGCCCGTGACGAATATGTAGCGCGTCATGAAAAACCCTAGAAGTCTGCGTTAAAGCGGTCCGAGCCGCCGGGGAAAGCGAAGGAAGGCCGAAGCCCCCGATCACCTGCATTAATCACAGTGCACCTTTCAAAAAAACCGCCGCGTTGTGACAGACCGGGAGATGAAACTCCGGTGCGTTGCTCGCTACACATTTTTTGGAATCGCCCAGCAAAGACTGCTTGGTAATCGGCAACTCCTGCAATTCAGGCGAATCCACAGAAGTTGTATCAAGAAGGGAGCGTAGTCTACCGGAAAGCCCCTATCAGCTCAAACCTTGATCTTCGCTCGGCGGCTGCCAATGTAAATTCCAGCCCTCGCCCGCCTCCCCGTTCAACCCCCGCAA
>NZ_MKGS01000081.1:0-5253 GCF_002836905.1 Pseudomonas sp. 43NM1
GGTCCTGCTCCGTGGGCCCGCCGCCATCGGCCATCCCTGGCCGGGGGCGGCTAACCCGGCATCCTTGCCGGGTTGCCCACTGCGCAGAACCTGCGCTCGGCCTCACGAGGGGGCGGGCACCGCAAAAGCGCCGCGAGGCGGCCTGATAGCCGACCTGTTCCCGCGGCTGTGCGCAATCCCTGTAGGAGTGAGCCTGCTCGCGATAGCTCTCTACCAGCCAACCCCTTTCTCTCAGATGTACAAAAATCCAAATGTGGGAGCGAGCTTGCTCGCGATAGCTGCGGCACATCCAACAATAACGCTGGCTGACAAGCCGCTTTCGCGAGCAAGCTCGCTCCCACAGGTAATTTGCACTGCCCAGAAGTTGCGTGCCCAACACCAATCAAATGTAGGAGTGAGCCTGCTCGCGAACAACGATAACGCCGTCTACCTGGCCGGCACTCGCCACAGGTACCACGCTGCGACTGTCCGGTAAGGCGACCAGTCCAGGCCGATTTCGATCATCTGTCTGCGGGTTGGCTGCACCTCCAGGCCCTTCATGCGCCGATAGCCCTCGCGTACGCCGAAGTCATCCGCCGGCAGGATGTCCGGGCGCTCCAGGCTGTAGATCAGCAGCATCTCCACGGTCCAGCGGCCCACTCCGCGCAAGGTGATCAGCCGCTCGATCAGCGCTTCATCGTCCATCGCCAGCGCCGTCGGGTAATCCGGCACCACGCCGTCCAGCGTTGCCTGGGCGATGCCTTGGATGGTTGCAATCTTGCTCGCGGAAAACCCGCAACTGCGCATCTGCGCAAAGTCAGTTGCCAGAATCTGCTCAGGCTTGGGGAATGCATCGGCCGGGAACAATGCACGCAAACGGCCGACAATCGCATCGCCAGCCTTGGCGTGCAGTTGCTGATAGGCAATTGCCCGCACCAGCGATTCATAGGGATCGCGCGCCGGGTGCGGTTGATGCAGGCACGGGCCGACGGCGGCGATATGCCGCCGCCAGTCGTCATCGATCGATGCGAGAAACGCGCTGGCGGGCTGATAAATATCCGTCATGCCATTCAACGCGGACCCAACAGCGCGTTGACTTCGCCGTAACTCAACGCGCGCAAATCGCGGCTGTCGAGCTTGCCGGTTTCGAGGAAGCTTTTCGCCAGCCCAGCCATCGCGCCATAAAGAAATTCGGCGATGCTCGACCCGGCGCTCAAGCGCCGCACGCCAAGGCCTTGCAGCACGTCGGGCGCGGGTAAATGCGCGAGGCCGAGCACGTTGACCGGCAATGAGGTGCCTTGGCAAATCGCCGCAATTTCGTATTCCGCGGTCGCTCCGGCCGCGAACAAGCCGTCCGCGCCGGCCGCTTGATACAGCGCCGCACGCCTGAGCGTTTCGGCGACACGCTCCTCGGCAGGCACCAGACCTTTGAGATAGACATCCGTGCGCGCGTTGATGAACAGCTTGACCCCGTGCCGTTCAGCCACTTGCCGGGCGACTTCGATCTTGCGTACCAGCAGCTGCGGCGACGACGCCCCGTCCTCGATGTTGATGCCCACTGCACCGGCCGCGAGCACCGCATCGACCACCTCGGCGACCCGCGTCAGGTCATCGGAATAACCGGCCTCAATGTCCACGGTCAACGGCACACGGATCAGCCGCGCGATAGATTCCACCGTCGACACCAGGCGTTCGAGCGGCAGCGTATTGCCGTCCTGATAACCGTGGGCCCAAGCCACCGCGGCGCTGCTGGTGGCCACGGCCTGGCTGCCCAATTGCTCGACCAGCCGCGCCCCGGCGGCATCGGCGACGTTGGTGAGGATCAGCAAGCCGTGCTGATGCAGGTTGTGCAATTGCTGGTCGAGCGCTTCCATCGAATGTCCTTCTCTTTGAAATGATCAGAATGCCAAGGGTCGAGTCAGTTGTACCGCAGCATTTTCCAGCCTGAGCAGAAAGGCTTTTCGCGGCTGCCCGCCACCATACCCGGTCAGCGAGCCGTCGGCGCCGATCACCCGATGGCAGGGCAGCACGATCGACAGCCGATTATGCCCATTGGCCAAACCCACGGCGCGGCTGGCGCCGGGTTTGCCCAACCGCGCGGCGATGGCGCTGTAGGTGCTGGTCTGGCCGTAGGGGATTTGTGCCAGTTCGGCCCAGACCTGCCGGGCGAACTCGCTGCCCGGCAGATGCAACGGCACGCTGAA
Source organism: Pseudomonas sp. 43NM1 (assembly GCF_002836905.1). Taxonomy (NCBI): domain Bacteria; kingdom Pseudomonadati; phylum Pseudomonadota; class Gammaproteobacteria; order Pseudomonadales; family Pseudomonadaceae; genus Pseudomonas; species Pseudomonas sp. 43NM1. Next base: position 2,184 of record NZ_MKGS01000081.1, read on the forward strand.
GACTTGCAACTGGCCGGCGAAATACTGCGCCAGTTCGGTCTCGATCAGGCGCAAATGTGCGTTGTGCCCCGGCGCCACGGCGTAGCCATAACGCTGCTGCAACTGTTCGACTTCGCGGGTCAGCGCCGGCCGGTCGAGGAATTCCAGCAACACCAGACCGCGCCGTTCGGCCATGGCGATCATCGGCCCCAGCGGCGTGGTCAGGCGGGTGAACAACAGCGGCTCGCTGTTGGCGGCGCGGCCCGGTGTGACGTGAAAAGACTTCTGAAACGCATCGCGAAAACCGCTCAAGGACTCGTAGCCGGAATCGAACGCGACGTTGTCGATCGATTCGCCTTGCTTGATCCCACCGAGCGCCATGCCGAGCCGGCGGGTGCGCAGCCAGGCGTGGAAGGTCATGCCGAAATGCTGCTTGAACCAGCGACGCAATTTCAGCGGCTCGATGCCCTCGGCTTGCAGCTGCGCATCGGTCCAGCGCTGCTCCGGTTCGGCATCGACCAGCCTCAGCAAACGCTGCACCCAATCCGGCGCGATCGCTGCAGCGTCCAGCGGTTTGCAGCGCAGACAGGCGCGGTAACCGGCAGACATGCACTCGTCGGCGTGGGCGAAAAACTCAACGTTCTCCGGCTTCGGTTTGCGTGCGGTGCAACTCGGGCGGCAGAAAATCCCGGTGGTTTTGACCGCCGTAAAAAATACGCCTTCGTAGGCGGTATCGCGTTCGAGCATGGCGCGAACCATCTCGGCGTGGGGTGGCAGAGCAGCGTTATGTAGGTTCATGGGCAGAGCATAGGTCCGCGCGTGCGGCGCCTCCACCGGTAAATCGACAGAGAATTGGCCGAGGGCAGTTTTGTTCAATACAGGCCCGCGCGTGCGGCCTAACGTGGGGGCCGGTTTAGTTGAATTGAAGAAGGTCGGTGATGAGTCTGATTATTTCCATGGCGGCGTTTGCCCTGGTCGCGTCGATAACGCCGGGGCCGGTGAACATTGTTGCGTTGAGTTCCGGCGCGCGGTACGGCTTTCGCGCCAGTCAGCGGCATGTGGCGGGGGCGACGCTGGGGTTTGTGCTGTTGCTGGTGTTGATGGGCCTGGGGCTGCATGAATTGCTGGAAATCTGGCCGGGGCTGACGCAAGTGGTGCAGTGGGCCGGGGTGGCGTTTCTGTTGTTTATGGCGTTCAAACTGGCAAGCGATAACGGCCAGGTGAATGCCAATGATTCAGGACGGGCACCGTCGATGTTGTATGGCGCGCTGATGCAATGGCTGAATCCGAAAGCCTGGCTGGCCTGCGTCGCGGGGATGGGCGCGTTTGTCGCCAACGGCGAGGCGCGGCTGATCTGGCAGTTTGCCGCGGTGTATCTGGTGATTTGTTATGTGTCCGTCGGTTGCTGGGCGTATGCCGGGACATTCTTGCGCGGGTATTTGAATAACCCGGCAGGCATGCGTTGGTTCAATCGAAGCATGGCGTTATTGCTGGCGGGCAGTGCGGCGTATTTGCTGTGGGCGTGACGTTTGAACATTGAACCGTGCCCCGTCAAGCGGAGCACGGAATAGACGTCAACGGATTCCGCTGAGCGAATCAACCACGTCTCGTGGCAGCGGTGTAAATCGACCAGCCCTCAGTTGACCGATCGCGTAGAGCGCACTGGCGGTCCGACCATTGCCATCGCCAAATGCCTGGAAACCGATCACGGCAGCGAGCAACTGTTGATCGCTTTAATGTGATCGGAATCGAAGTAGGCCATTGGTTTGTCGGATAGGCCTGGCTGTAGGGAGCCCTCGAATTCAGCTATTTTGCGCACGTACAACGCCCAAGTTGCGTCACTGCGAGGCACGCTGTTTTTGAAGTAGGCGTCCATGCCCAGTCGGCCCTTTTCGATAAACTCTGCGGTCGGATTCGACCATTTGTGAAAACACATAGCGGATGGTGGTCGACAGTCCCTCTTTCAGATCGTTGTAATGGTTATGGATGGCCGTTTCGTAAAGATCTGAAACCGGCAGCAGGTCTTTCAGTCCGGGGAATTGCCCATAGATATCGCGCCCCCTGAGCCGCCCCCAGTCCTGGGTATGCAACGGGTCACTCATGTACAAATCCAGCACCGAGACTTTGCGTCCGGCACCGCCGCCGGATCCGCGGTGCTTGACCAGTTGTAACCTGAGCCTTGACGTCATCAATACGGCCATTGACGCCTATAACCGCTATTTCGAATCCCTGTCCAAGGCGCTTGGCGCGATCAACCGCCCGATTCCCCGACGCAAGGCCATTGCCTTGATGGAGCTGACCGCCGACGTGCCGGAATCAGCCGCGATATTGCCCAGGCGTCGCCGCCAGATGTTGTTTGAATACTCGCTGAAAGTGCGCCTGATCGGCAAAACCCGCTGCAATCGCCACATCGGCAATCAACTTGCCGTTGCGCAGTTGCTCTTGGGCAAACTGAATGCGCTGGTTCAACAAAAACGCGTGCGGGGTCATGCCGTAATGTTGCTTGAACGCGCGAATCAGATAGGAGGGCGACAACTGTGCGGCCGCGCAAATGTCCTCCAGTTTGAGCAACTGCGTGCAGTGGTCGTGGATGTAATCAGCGGCGCGCTGCAGTTTGAAGTTTGGCTCGCGCAACGGTTGATCGATCGGGTTGAGGCGCTGCTGCACATCAGTGAAAAATTCCACGGCAGCACTGTGCTTGCGCAGGATGTCTTGTTGTTCATCGACCAGCACGGCGTATAGCTCACTCAGCCCGGCAAACAGGCTGGCGTCGTGCACATGAGTGATCGCGAACCGGCGAAATTCCTGATCTTCGGCAAAGCCCAATTGATGCTGCAAATCGGTGAGCCACGACGTCTCGACGTAGAGCATCAGGTACGACCAGGGTTGGTCGTCGATCGGATTGCAGGCGTGCACATCGCCGGGATTCATCAACACCACGGTGCCGGCGCTGACCTCGAATTGAGCGTGTTCGTGGAGGTAAGTGCTGCGCCCGGCGGTGATCGCGCCGATTGAAAAGTGCGCGTGGGAGTGCCGCGAATAGCAGACCTCGCGGCCATCGGCGATGGCCCGCGCCTCGATGAAGGGAAGG
>NZ_MKGS01000082.1:0-5252 GCF_002836905.1 Pseudomonas sp. 43NM1
CAACTGGATCACGCCGTCGGCCTGATGGGCGTACACCAGCGCGGCGAATTCGCGTTCTATTTCTTCACGGCCCTGGGTGTCGCACAGCAGCAGTCGATAGCCCGCCGCTTGCGCCGCTTGTTGCGCGCCGCTGATGACCCGGGCGAAGAACACGTTGGCAATCGTCGGCACCAGAATCACCAGGTTGCCGGTGCGCCGTGAACGAAATTGCACCGCCATCAAGTTCGGTCGGTAGCCGGCCTTCGCCACGGCGGCGTTGACCTTGTCCCGCGTGTCGGGCAGCACGCGCTCGGGCGATTTCAGGGTTCGCGACACCGTGGCCACCGAAACCCCGGCCAGTCGGGCTACTTCACGGATATTGGACAAGCTCACCTCGATTTCGAACAGCGCGGCCGGCGAGCTTACCGCAGGTCGGCGTTGCGCTGAAATGTGCGGGTTTTTTAGCCTCGGGGGTTTGACACTTTGGCGAACTCAGCCTAAATTTCCGCCACGATGTAACCGGTTACATCATAGCCAGTTACCAGCCGCTTTCCACCGAGCGCTTCTGAAGAGAACCAACGCGATGAACCTGCCAGTGGCAAAAATACGAATGGGTTTTGTCGGCGGCGGCGAGGGTGCTTTCATCGCCCAGGCGCACCGTCAGGCGGCCGGGCTCGATGGCCGTTTCGAGCTGGTGTGCGGCGCCTTCAGCCGCAACCCGCAAAACACCCAGGACACCGGCGCGGCGCTCGGTTTGCCGGCATCGCGCTGCTACAGCGACTGGCAGCACATGCTCGCCACCGAGCGCACGCTGCCCGAAGCGCAGCGCATGCAACTGGTGGTGATCGTCACGCCCAACCACCTGCACGCACCTGTTGCCAGCCAAGCGTTGAGCGCCGGGTTTCACGTGTTCAGCGAAAAACCGGCGGCGCTGAATCTGGCTGAGCTGCTTGCGTTGAAAGACGTGGTGCTGCGCAGCAATCGCCTCTATGGACTGGCCCACACTTACCTCGGTTACCCGATGGTCTGGCAGGCGCGCGAGATGGTGCGCAGCGGCGTGATCGGCGGGCTGCGCAAGGTGATCGTCGAATATCCGCAAGGCTGGCTCAGCGCGGATGTGGCCGGGCAGGGCAACAAGCAGGCCGAATGGCGCGACAACCCTGAATTGTCGGGATTGGGCGGCTGCATTGGCGACATCGGCACGCACGCGTTTTCCCTCGCCGAATTTGTCGCTGATCAACCGATCCGGCAGTTATGCGCGATGTTGGGCGTGCACATCGCCGGGCGGCAACTGGATGACGACGCCTCGATGCTGTTCAAAATGGCCGACGGCGCCAGCGGCGTGTTGATCGCCAGCCAAGTCTGCGCCGGCGAAGAAAACCCGCTGAAGATTCGTGTCTACGGCGACAAGGGTGGCCTCGAATGGCGTCAGGAAGAGCCCGCCAGCCTGATCCACCGCGCCCTCGATCAACCCATGCGCGTGTTGCGTTCCGGCGTCGGCCAGCCGTGGTTATGCGCCGCCGCCAGCCAGCGCATGCGTTTGCCGGCCGGCCACCCGGAAGGCTATCTCGAAGCCATGGCCAACCTTTACGGCGACCTCGCCAATGCGATCCGTGGCCACGCCCAAGGGCAAAGCAGCGGCCACGATGCCCCCGGAGTGCCGGGCATCGAAGTCGGCCTGCGCGGCATGGCGTTTATCGAAACGGTGATCGCCAACCATCGCGGCGACGCCAAGTGGACCGAACTGGTCTGCACCCCATGACTCTGGAGAATCCTGCCGTGAACGACATCGTCAAAACCTCGACCGGCCTGCGCGGCCCGGGGATTTTCCTCGCGCAGTTCATGTCCGCCGAAGCGCCGTTCGACAGCTTGGCGAACATCGCCCAGTGGGCCGCGTCGCAAGGCTACAAAGCGATTCAACTGCCGACCTTGGGCACGCAATTCATCGACCTCGCGCGCGCGGCAGACAGTCAGGATTACTGCGATGAACTGAAGGCGATTTGCGCGCAGGCAGGCGTCGAAATCAGTGAGCTGTCGACCCACCTGCAAGGCCAGTTGGTCGCCGTGCACCCGGCGTTCGACACGCTGTTCGACGACTTCGCCCCGGCGCATCTACGCGGTCAACCGCAGGCGCGCACCGAGTGGGCGGTCGAGCAATTGAAGCTCGCCGCGCGCGCCAGTCAACGCTTGGGATTGACCGCACACGCGACGTTTTCCGGGGCGCTGCTGTGGCCGTACATCTACCCATGGCCGCAACGGCCGAGCGGTTTGGTCGAGCAGGGTTTTGCCGAACTGGCCAAGCGCTGGTTGCCGATCCTCGACTGTTTTGCAGAGGCCGGCGTGGATCTTTGCTACGAAATTCACCCTGGCGAAGACCTGCACGACGGCGCCTCGTTCGAGCGTTTTCTCGACGCGGTCAATCACCATCCGCGCGCGGCGATCCTTTATGACCCGAGCCATTTACTGCTGCAGCAAATGGACTATCTGGGCTTCATCGACCGTTACCACGAGCGGATTCGCATGTTCCACGTCAAGGACGCCGAGTTCCGCCCCGACGCGCGTTCCGGGGTCTACGGTGGTTATCAGGGCTGGGTCGAGCGGCCGGGGCGCTTCCGTTCGCTGGGCGATGGCCAGATCGATTTCAAATCGATTTTCAGCAAACTCACCCAGTACGATTTCAGCGGCTGGGCAGTGCTGGAGTGGGAATGTTGCCTCAAGGATTCGGCGCAGGGCGCGGCTGAAGGTGCCGCGTTTATTCAGCGGCACATGATCAGCAAAACGCAAAAGGCCTTTGACGATTTCGCCAGTGTCTCGGCCGATGAAGCGTTTAACCGCCGTTTGCTGGGGTTGCCTGACGCCTGAAATTGCCAGGCTACAAAGCTCTGATCTGGCTCTGATTTGAAAAGAAAATAACAATAAAAAGGTGATTTGAATGACGACGATGACCGCGCGACTGAGCGCAATGATGTTCCTGCAGTTTTTCATCTGGGGTGGCTGGTTTGTCACCCTCGGCACCTTCCTCGCCAGCAATCTTGGCGCCAGTGGCGGGCAGATCGGCATGGCGTTTTCGACGCAGTCGTGGGGCGCGATCATCGCGCCGTTTGTGATTGGCTTGATCGCCGACCGTTTCTTCAACGCCGAGCGCATTCTCGCGGTGCTGCACCTGATCGGCGCCGTGTTGCTGTATCAACTCTATCGCGCGCCGGATTTCGCCACGTTTTACCCGTACGTGCTGGCCTACATGATGATCTACATGCCGACGTTGGCATTGGTCAACTCGGTGGCGTTCCGGCAGATGAGCGACCCGGCGCTGGAGTTTTCGCGCATCCGCGTCTGGGGCACGATTGGCTGGATTGTCGCCGGCGTGGTCATCAGTTTTGTGTTCGCCTGGGACTCGCAAGCGGCGATTTCCGGCGGTGGGTTGCGCAACACCTTTTTGATGGCGGCGATTGCCTCGCTGCTGCTCGGGCTCTATAGCTTCACGCTGCCGCGCACCGCGCCGTTGACGGCTGAAGCGGGCGGCGGTCTCAAGCAAATGCTCGGTCTGGATGCCTTGGGTTTGTTGAAGGATCGCAGCTATCTGGTGTTCTTCATTGCCTCGATTCTGATCTGCATTCCGCTGGCGTTTTATTACCAGAATGCCAACCCGTTCCTCGCCGAAATCGGCGTGACCAACCCCACGGCAAAAATGGCCATCGGGCAGGTCTCCGAAGTGCTGTTCATGCTGTTGCTGCCGTTGTTCATCCACCGTTTCGGGATCAAGATCGCGCTGTTGGTGGGCATGCTCGCGTGGGCGTTGCGCTATTTGCTGTTCGCGTACGGCAACAACGGCGACCTGGCGTTCATGCTGTTCACCGGCATCGCGCTGCACGGCATCTGCTACGACTTTTTCTTCGTTTCCGGGCAGATCTACACCGACGCGAAAGCGCCGGAACGCTTCAGAAGTTCGGCGCAAGGTTTGATCACTCTGGCGACTTACGGCTTGGGCATGTTGATCGGTTTTTGGGTCGCCGGGCAGGTCACCGACCATTACGCTGCGGCCAGCAGCCACGACTGGAAAAGCATCTGGCTGTTCCCGGCAGGTTTTGCGCTGGTGATCTTTGTGTGTTTTTCGCTGGCTTTCAAAGGTCGGCAACCAGAGGCGGTGCAACCGACGGTTTGACGGCGTTCACCGGCTAACGACCGACCAATGGATAGTGCTTGATACGGCACGGATAGCTGTTGCCGTCGCCCTTGCAGATACCGTCCAGATAGCGGTAGTCGATCTGCACCGACTGGCCTTTTTTCGGCCATTGGCGGCGCGGCAGGGTCGATTGGTAGTCTTTGGTTTCCGGGGTGAACGTCAGGTTTGCATTTGCTTCAGGGCAGTCCGCTGTCGCTTGTTTCGAACTGACTTTCACCACCCGCGCCTGCAGCTGTGGGTACAGCTGTTTGACCACTTCGGTGATCAGCACCTTCAGGCTGCAAATCTGCCATGTCGAGGCGTGTGCGGGTGCGCTCATTGCTGCTAACGCCGAAAGGGCAAATACGTAGCGCGCGGTGTGTTTGATCATGATTGCCCTGGCCCGTAAGGCTGACGTTGAACAGCAAGTCGAACAGAAAGTCAGCGCAGCATAGTGGATTTGTTTGGTGTCCTCTCAGGGTTTTTGCTGATTCTCCGAGCGCACCACCAGCCAGATCCCGACCGCAGAAACCGCCATGCCCAACACCATTTGCCACGACAGCGGTTCATCGAACATCGCCCAGGCCCAGAGCATGGTGACCGGCGGGCTCAGGTACAAAATACTCGCGACGCGGGTGGCGCTGGCGCGGCGCAGGCAGATCCAATAGAGCCCGTAACCGCCAATAGTCGACAGCCCGACGGTCCACAAAACGCTCAAGGCAAAGCCGCTGCTGGGGATCGGCGCGAGGCTGCCGTGCAGACCCTCGATGACGCCGAACGCGACGCTCGACACACAACATTGCAGCCACAGGTTCGGCAGCAGATCCATCGACTGCGTGGCGGGCAGATGCTTTTGCCACAGCGTCGCCACCGCCAGCGACAACATGCCCAGCAGCGGCAAGCCATACGCCCACAACGGCGCATCGCCCCACGCCAGCGCGCCGTGCGTAACCAGCACCACGCCGAGCAAACCGACGAACAATCCCGCCCAAACTTGCCATACCAGACGTTGGCGCAACACCAGCGCAGCGAGCAGCGCCATGCCCATCGGCAGCAAATCAGCGAACAACGCGGCGAGGCCGGCCGGCACGCCCAGCGCAATCCCTTGAAT
>NZ_MKGS01000083.1:0-4968 GCF_002836905.1 Pseudomonas sp. 43NM1
GTTCTACACCGCCGCCCGGGGTGATCGCGGCGGCCAGGGCACCGGGCTCGGACTGGCGATTTGTCAGGGCATGGTCGGCGCGCATGGCGGGCGAATCAGCGTCGCCGATGGCCTCGACGGGCGCGGCACGTGCATCACGCTGCACTTGCCGCTGCAGGAACAACCTGGTTTTGAAAGTGAAGCCTGATATCTTTCGCACATTCTCATTACCATCCCCGTGCCCATCCACACGCTGCGATCACAAACCATGAGCCAGACCGCGACCATTTTGGTCATCGACGACGAACCGCAGATCCGCAAATTCCTGCGCATCAGCCTCGCTTCCCAAGGCTACAAAGTGCTGGAGGCGGGCACCGGTAATGAAGGCCTGGCGCAAGCTGCGCTGAGCAAACCGGACTTGCTGGTGCTCGACCTCGGCCTGCCGGACATGGACGGCCAGCAAGTGCTGCGCGAGTTTCGCGAATGGTCGAGCGTGCCGGTGCTGGTGTTGTCGGTGCGCGCCAGCGAAGGGCAGAAAGTCGAGGCGCTGGATGGCGGCGCCAATGACTACGTGACCAAACCGTTCGGCATTCAGGAGTTTCTCGCGCGAGTCCGCGCGTTATTGCGCCAGGCGCCGAGCGGCGAAGCGCAGCAAGCGGCGCTGACGTTCGGCCCGTTGACCGTGGACCTGGCCTATCGGCGGGTGCTGCTCGACGGCGCCGAAGTCGCGCTCACCCGCAAGGAATACGCGGTGTTGGCGCAACTGGCGCGGCATCCTGGGCGGGTGATTACCCAGCAGCAATTGCTCAAGGAGATCTGGGGCCCGACGCACACCGAGGACAGCCATTATTTGCGGATTGTGGTCGGGCATTTACGGCAGAAACTGGCCGACGATCCGACCCGACCACGGTTTATCGTGACCGAGGCAGGGGTTGGTTATCGGTTGTTGGGGGAGGGTGGTCTGTAGGTTTTTCGGCGGGCAGTCCGGCCTCTTCGCGGGCAAGCCTCGCTCCCACACGGTTCATGCGAACCCTGTAGGAGCGAGGCTTGCCCGCGAAGAGGCCCTGACATTCACCCGAGAATCTCAAGAATCACGCTTCTGCTCACTCTCATACCGATCCATCGTATCGCTGGCAATCTCGCGGCCCAGCGCGATCAACTCCGGCGCTTTGTAAAACTCGAAAAACCGGCACACGCGCTTCGGCACGTTGATCAGCACGTCCGGCGGATACCCGGCGATCTTGTACTGCGCCAACGAGGTCTGCATCACCTCGAAACTCTGGTTGATCAAATCCAGCAATGACGCCGGCCCGACGTTGTCGATGATGAACGAACCGGTCGCGGATTTCGGTGCACCATCGGCTTGCGGAGCCGCCGCCGGTTGTTGCGCTTGCGGTTCGGCCGACTCGATCCACGGGTTGATATCCGCCGCTTCCGCCTTCAGCGCTTCCTGTTCCAGCAACAGCAACTGTTCAGCCTGTTTGCGGCGAAACGGCATCTTCGAACCGAGCGAACTGATCAGGTTATTGAAACGCGACTTGAATGCCGGCGGCCGCGGAATCACCGGCAATTGGTAATGCCGCTGGTTGGTCGAGTTGAGATTGACCGCGATGATCAAATCGCAATGGCTCGACACCACCGGCACGATCGGCAACGGATTCAACAGACCGCCATCAACCAGCATCCGATTGCCCTGCATCACCGGCGTGAACAAACTGGGGATCGCCGCCGAGGCGCGCATCGCTTGATGCAGGCAACCTTCCTGAAACCAGATTTCCTGCTGATTGGTCAGGTCCGTGGCCACCGCCGTGTAGGGAATGCGCAGATCTTCAATGTTGATTTCGCCGACGATCTTGCGGATCTGGCCAAAGACTTTCTCGCCACGAATCGCCCCCAGACGGAAGCTGACATCGACCAGCCGCAGCACGTCGAGGTAGTCGAGGCTTTCGATCCAGTCGCGATAATCCTTGAGTTTGCCGGCGGCATAAATCCCGCCGACCACCGCGCCCATCGAGCACCCGGCAATGCACGCGATGTCGTAACCACGCCGTTCGATCTCCTCAATGACACCGATATGGGCATAGCCCCGGGCTCCACCTGAGCCCAGCACCAGTGCGACACGCTTTTTCATGAATCGCCCTCGTCTGACAAGGTCCAACAATGCACCCATCAGGGGCAACGCTTCAATCGCCAAGGTCGTTGCGCGGGGTGACGGCGTCGTTTTTTCGACACTGCATGGCGCCACATGCGTATGCTCGCGAACGCGGTCGTTTGCGGGGCAGGTCAAGGCTTGGCAAAGCAGAGGCACTTTTTGCGCGCGCCACCGTCTTACCTGCACGACTGTTTTCCTATTCTTGAGGTGTGAGTGATGAAAGCCTGGATCTGTGTGCCGTTGATTGCCCTGGCGCTGGCCGGTTGTGCTGGTAAAACTGCGTACCGCGAAAGCTGCGGCAGCCAGATCGATGCCGCCTGGCATGAGCTCGACCTGGCCAAGGCTGAAGGTTTCGCCGGCACCGTCAGTTACTCCAAGGCTTTGTCGCTGTTGACCGGCGCCAAGACCCAGCAACAATTTGAAGCCTACGAAGGCTGCACCAACAAAGCCGAGAAGGCGCGCTTCTACATTCGCGAATCCCGCGCCGGTCGTTAACGGGCACGGTGCGTTCAACGGGCGGTTAAGCACATTCGATTCAGGGAGAAAGTGATGTCGGCTTTGGTCAATCGATTGGTGGCTCAGGTGCTGAGCCTGGATATTCGTTTGCTGGCGTGCCAGGCGCGTTTGACTGCCCGCACCGATCCCGAAGCGCTACACGACTTGCGCACCACCGTGCGGCGGCTGCGCAGTCTATTGCGACCGTTGCGCGGGTTGCCCGGCGTCGAGCAACTGGAAGCCGCCGCCTCGGGCGTCGGCGACCTGACCACGCCGCTGCGTGATCGCGAGGTGCTGGCGGCTTATCTGTTGGCGCACCAGCAACCCGAAGCGGCGCAACGGCGCATGGCGCAGATGGACGCGGCGTATCCTGCCGTCGCCGCCAGCGCTGAAGTGACGCAATTGCTGATGATCCTCGACGCGTTTCCGCGATTCCTACGCGCCGCGCAGCGTCAGGGTTTGCTGAAAGGTTTGCGTCAGCGCATCGAAAAGCGCCTGGCCAAGCAATGGAAAAAACTCGACGAAGCACTGCACGACCCGGCCCACGATCGCCATCGTCTGCGCTTGCTGATCAAGCGTGTGCGTTATGGCATCGAGGCTTATCCCGAGCTCGACCGTTTGCCGAAAGCGGCGATGCCGCGCCTGAAATCGGCGCAAGCCGCGCTGGGTGACTGGCACGATTGCTGGCAATGGCTGCTGTTGGCCGAGCAGGAAAGTGATTTGCAAAGCTGCGTCGCCGAATGGAAAACCACCATGGCCAAGGCTGAACAGCGTGCCGACCGCGTGCTGGATAAACTCAGCGACGCCTGCTTCAAATCCTGAAAACCCCTGAAGCCGAGACACAACCACTCAATAACGTCGACCCAACAACAACCACCACAAAACCTGTGGGAGCTGAGCTTGCTCGCGATGGCGTCGTGTCAGTCAGTAATTTTGCTGCTGACACGACGCCATCGCGAGCAAGCTCAGCTCCCACAGTCAGTTTTCCTGCAGCCAGGTTTCTGCACCTCTGATAAACCTCGCACGGCTCATCTGTCCGTCAATTTGGCCGGAATAAGCGCTGTATCGCCCGCGCAGGCTGGTTAACATCCCTTCATCCTTTTCCCGCACTCCCGAGGTTCCCATGCGCTTTTCCGATCTGCTCGACGCTGTCCGCAGCCAGCCGCAGGCGCTGTCGATTCCTGCCGAATGGGGTCAGGGCCGGGCCAGTTTCGGTGGCCTGATCGCCGCGTTGCAGTACGAAGCCATGCGCGCGAAAGTCCCGGCCGAGCGCCCGGTGCGCTCGCTGGCGATCACCTTTGTCGGCCCGGTCGAGCCGGACGTGCCGGTCAGTTTTGAAGTCGATGTGCTGCGCGAAGGCAAAGCGGTCAGCCAGGTCTTGGGCCGAGCGATGCAGAAGGGCCAAGTGGTGACGCTGATGCAAGGCAGTTTCGGCGCCTCGCGCGAGTCCGAAGTGGCAGTCCCGGCGCAACCGGCGCCCGCAATGAAGCACTGGGACGAATGTCAGGAACTGCCCTATATCAAAGGCGTGACCCCGGAATTCATGCGGCATCTGGCGATGCGCTGGAGTGTCGGCGGGCTGCCGTTTACCGGCAATACATCGCGCGAGATGGGCGGTTGGGTGAGGTTGCGTGGGGAAGTACGTGAAGAGGCGCTGAGCGAGGCGTACATTCTGGCGCTGGTCGACGCCTGGCCGCCGGCGTTATTGCCGCACCTGCGCAAACCAGCGGCGGGCAGCACGCTGACCTGGACCATCGAATTCGTCCAGCCGCTGCTGGCGCTGGATACGCTGGACTGGTGCAAATACCTCGCGGAAATCGAACACGCCGCTGACGGCTACGGCCACGTCGCGGCGAAATTGTGGAGCGCGGACGGTCGGTTGATCGCCATGAGCCGGCAGACCGTGACCATTTTCGCCTGACTCAGCGCCGGTGGCGTTTGCGCCAGGCGCGCCACCAGCCGCCGCTGAGGAAAAATCTCGGGAACGTCAGGAATTGCTCGACCAGCAAACGCGACATCGCGTCTTTGCGATCGGCGAACGGCTCGGAGGCCTGCGCCTCCAGGCTGTGGCCGTGGCGCTGCAAACCCAGCGCCGCAATCACGCCAATGACGCCAATCACGATATTCAACAGGCTCAGGCTGAACACCCCGGTGACGATCAGCAGAAAGCCAATGATGAACAGTGGCACGGCAATCAGGTGCAAGGCCAGATTGGTCGGGTGCTGATGGTTGTGCGGGTAGGACTTCCATTGCCAGGCCGGAAGGTTGGGATGACGTTTGCCCATGATGAAATTCCTTAATACACGTTGAGACACATGTTTGAAGGATAGGCGGGGCAGGGG
>NZ_MKGS01000084.1:0-4883 GCF_002836905.1 Pseudomonas sp. 43NM1
GTATCGCAGCGAACCCTGCAGCGTCGGGTGACGGAGGAACACCGGCAGGTTGCGCCAGGACTCGATGACCTCGCTACTGGCCAATTCCGAATGGCTTTGCTTGCGCTGGATTTTCGCCGGCCGCGCGTTGACGTAAGTGCCTTTGCCTGTGACGCCAGTGAGGAAGTTTTCGTAGGTCAGTTGCGAGTAGGTGTCGGAAATAGTCTTGCGCGAAATGCCCAGTTGTTCCGCCAGCAAACGGCTCGGCGGCAGTTGCGTGCCGGCGGCCAGGCGACCAGTTTCGATGGCGGCGCGCAGCTGCTGGTACAGCTGGCCTGCCAGGTCCTTGCGGCCGTTGATGACAACGTGAAGTTCCATACCGGCGGGGCTCCTGGGCTTTTGAGGGCTGAGAATAGGCGACTGAGGGTCGCGCCAGATTACCCTCATTGCGCCATCGTGGAGAAGTTGCGCAGGGGAAAACCGCCGGATTGGTCTACTGCCCGCTGGTCTGCGAATTTTTCGTCGAATTGGCTCTGTAACGCGGCTGAGTCAGCGCCTACCTTGGGAGCTTGTCTCCGCGCAAAACGAGGTCGCGCCATGAATCCCCGCCTGGACTACTACAGCGCCTCGCCCAAAGCGATGAAAGCGATGATTGCAATGGAAGCGCTGACCAGCCACCTGAGCATCGAACCAGCGCTGCTGCACCTGATCAAAATCCGCGCCTCGCAACTCAACGGCTGCGCGTTCTGCACCGACATGCACTCGGTCGACGCCCGGCGCCTCGGCGAGACGGACCGGCGTTTGTATTCGATTGTGGTGTGGCGCGACAGCAGCTTTTTCAACCCCCGCGAACGCGCGGCATTTGCCTGGACCGAAGCGGTGACGCTGCTCTCTGAAAGCCACGTGCCGGACGACGTTTACAGTTTGGCGCGGGACCAATTCAGCGAAAGCGAACTGGTGGACCTGACCATCGCCGTGACCACGATTAACAGCTGGAATCGGTTGGCGGTGAGTTTCCGCCAGAGCCCCAGCGACTGAAGGTGGCGTATTCCAGGGCGTCGAGCAGGGGATGTCGGTTTGCACGGCGAAGAGGTGGCGGTCAACGTGAGCGCAGGGGGGAGAGGGCAGTGGATTTTGTGTTGGCGTTGGTCATTGGTTTAACGCTTGAGAAAGTGGAAGTCACCACTTGCTCGCCGTCAAACGAATGGGCGGCAACTGTGCGCAGGTTGACGGACCGGTCTCAAGTACCCGGCGCACCCCAAGGTGCCCCACGCACAGTCACCGTAGGACTTTGCAGCGAACGAAGTTATACGCGTGCGAAGTTAAGGAAACCATACGTCTTGAGATTCAGCCCGAGCCGTCAAACCCGATCACGAATGAGTCGTGACGGGCGTGAGGCCAGGGAGACAGGGCTACGCAGTCAACCGGCGAAACGCCGGAAACGGCGGGTTTACTTGTAGGCATATTCCGCGTGTCACAACAACGACATGCTCTTAGATGAGAGCGGAAGAATTAAATAACTCTGTCCGCTTTTGCTAATCCCTGAGCTGGTTGATTGGGACATTGTATTAAATGAACTTTTTATTTATGGCTCGGTAGGTTCTCACGATTCGGGAACTACTGCGATGGCGGTCCAAGTTTTAGATAAATGCTCGCCAGGGATGAAGTAGTCTGTAGGTTGGTAGGGAAATTGGCCGCCTACTACATGCATCACGCGTATGAAAGTTCTTCCTCCTGACGTGATGATCGGGCTGCTCCAGCGGTTCCCGCTCGGGCCTGTAGGGCTGAATATCTGGCCTACGTCATATTGCGCTTTCATGGGGGTCAAGTCGGCATTGCCTAGGTCGCCACCGCCAACGCTTCTATTCCAGGCGTCTGCCTGCTGATAAGTCAAACGTGCGGTGTTGATCAAAATTCTTCGGATATTCGATACGGTGACAGTGAATTGCCCAGAACGACTTTGAGAGTCTCTAACGGTAATGGTCGTCGTGCCATTTTTCATTCCTACAACTTTACCTGCTGTGTTTACCGAAGCTATGGCCGAGTTGGCGGATTGATAGGAGTACGGTGGAACTCCGCCAGTAGGCGTCCTGGTTTTGTTATTGTTTGGTATATCGGCTAGTTTTACAGTCCAGCCATAGCTTTGGACTAGTTTCAAACCATTAAGCACCATAGCGGATTGATCTAACGAAAAACGGACTTGCACGGTAAAGGTGCGCGCCGCCGAGGCCGCCCCCGTGCCGACCTTGGCGGTAAAACTGTGGGCCGCTACCGTCAGCCCCGAGACGGTGAGCGTCCACACTCCGGTGCTTGCATTGGCGATAGGTTCGCCTTTGAGGGTGGCGCCGTCGAGCACTTGCACCTTCTGACCTTTGCTGGCGGTGCCGGTCAGGATGACGGTGGTTTCAACAGTGGTGTTGCCGTTGGGAATTTCGGCGTTGCTCGGTGAGCCTCTGACCGAGGTAATAGTGGTGGCGGCAGCAGCCGTCACGGTCAAGGTCCTGGCTGCCGAGGCCGCCCCCGCGCCGACCCTGGCGGTAAAACTGTGGGCCGCTACGGTCAGCCCCGAGACGGTGAGCGTCCACACTCCGGTGCTTGCATTGGCGACGGGTTCGCCTTTGAGGGTGCCGCCGTCGAGCACTTGCACCTTCTGACCTTTGCTCGCAGTGCCGCTCAGGATGACGCTGGTTTCAGTGGTGATGCCACCGTTGGGGATTTGGGCCCCACTCGGCGAGCCTTTGACCGAGGTAATGGTAGTGGCGGCGGCTGCCGTCACGGTCAAGTTGCGCACATTTGAAAAGACCGGGGTAGGGTGATACCCCGATTTCGCGTACAAGCTGTGCGCGCCGACCGCGACGGCAATGGTCAGTCGCCATTCCCCGGTGGTGGCATTGGCCGTTACGGTTCCTTTGGACACTGCGCTTGAACCGGCCCCGTCGAAAATTTCGACGGGCAAGCCCTTGCTGGCGGTCCCGGTGAGGGCAACGGAAGTTTCAACGGTGAAGCCGTTGTCGAGAATTTCGACGCCACTCGGCACGCCTTTGACCGAGGTCAGGGTGGGTACAGCCAATGCGATAGCCCTGATGGTGTACGGTTGCACCGGAAACCACACGGCTGTCGCTTCATCCGCCCGGCCATCAAAATTGACGCCCACGATCACTCGGATCGTCGAGTCATTCGCCAATTGGTCGAGATAGGCGCGAGTCACTTCCCCGCCCTGAGCGCCAGCACTATCGATGGGTATACCGTTGTGAATCCGTAATACCACGGCCGCGTTGCTGGCATTTGTGCCTTCACACCGCACCCAAAACGGCTGCCGGATTGCAATCCCCGGCCAAGCGCTGACCAGGACTCGTGTGTTACCGGTGAAGCTGCTCAGGTCAAGCGTGCGGTCGTCGGTTACAGCAGTGATCTTTGGAGTGGGCAGGCGCGTGTCGCCGTCGATAATTCGGTTCACTTTCACCTGCAGGGTGGGCGACTCCGCCACAGGTGCGCCGTTGCGGATCAACACCCATTTCAACGTGATGTCCTGCCCCTGTCGCGCAGCCAGAAACGCCGGGGTCAACGTGAAATCGGCGCGTTTGTCGGCATTCAGCACCAGACTCGGAAAGGGCGCGGCCCCCGGCGCGTTCATCTCCACCAGTTGCGCCTGGTCATTGGTCATAGCCGGCAGATGCTCGACCCGCACGGTCACGCCGTTCAGATAGGCCAGCAGATCGATCGGACTGGTAGCGCCAAACAACGCGGGTGGCATTAGCGTCGTTTGCTGCAGGTGCACGTCAATATTGGTCACTTCGGACTGTGCTTTGTTGCCCAATTGGTCAAAAACCCAGTACCAGAAGTGCGTCGCCGGGTCGTCGCCGACCCGTTGGAAAAAGTCGGTGAAATACGTTTCGGTGACCGGCGACGTCTCGCCATCGACGACAGGACGTTCCGCGAAGGCAAGTCCGCCCGTCAGTTCAATCAGATCGTACGGGCGCATGTAGCCGTAGTGGAAACGTACATCAACCCCGGCGTCGGCACGTGCGGTGTCGATCCCTGAGGCGATGACATCGGCCGGGAACTCCAGGCGCGGCGCTTCCGGTCCGCGCAGGTGATAGAGCACGGAAAGGGCTCGTGAATTTTGATAATTGCCGCTGGGACGCGTTACTCGGTACCAGATTTTGTTGACGCCCTCGCGCAAATGGCCGGGCGGTAGATAAAGCCGAATGCGTTGGTCTGCCTCTTTTTCCTCAATGGTCTTGCCAGCCAGTGGCCGCGATCGGCCTTCAAGGTACAAATCGATCCGGTCATCCACCGCAAGCGGCGAAAGACTGAAGGCCTCGCTGACCTGCAAGCTGCCCACCGTACTGCTGAACTCAATCCAAGGATCAACCAGACAAAGCAGCCCCTCGGGCACTTGCGCATAAAGATCGCGTGATATACCGCCGTCGGCGATACCGCTTGGCTCCACCGGTGTGGCCCAGCCAGGAACCATTACTGGGTACAACACAAAAACGCTGTTGCTGATTTCTGCGTCGAATTGCTGATTCATGAGTGGCTCCCGGTATCTGAATTAACGTGCGTCGGCTATCAGACACCGGGTCAAGGCTGCGTCGCTACTGTCAGAACTTACAGGTTCTGGTGATTCTCGGATGAGCGGCTCTGCAACGATTCAGCGCTGATCCCCTTTAGCAGTGAGCCTGCTCGCGATGAGGCCATGCCAGCCACATTACCGCCCAATGACCCACCGCTTTCGCGAGCAAGCTCAGCTCCTACAATTTATCGGTGTTGCCCACAATCCCGCGCCCACCCCAAATCCCCCTGTGGGAGTGAGCCTGCTCGCGATGAGGCCACGCCAGCCACATTACCGCCCAATGACCCACCGCTTTCGCGAGCAAGCTCAGCTCCTACAGTTGATTGGT
>NZ_MKGS01000085.1:0-4841 GCF_002836905.1 Pseudomonas sp. 43NM1
GCGGTGTAAACAATCGAACCACCTTCAGCCACCGAACCAGTAGCGCTCAACGAAAGATTGGTCGTGTCGGTAGTGTCAGTGACCGTGGTGGTGACCGGGGTGTTATCGGCTACGAGGTTCTCGTAGTTGCCGCCGGTTACGCCGGTGATCGAGTTGTTCAGCGCCGCTTGGCCGACCAACGCATCGTTCGGTGCTACTAAGTTGACGGTGCCAGTGGTGTTGCCAACTTCGATGGTGATGGTTTGGCCGTTGGCCAACGACACGGTGACCGGGCTGCCAGTCACTGGCTGGCCGACGGTTGCGGTGTAAACCACCGTGCCGCCTTCAGCGACGCTGTCAGTGGCGGTCAGTTTGACCGTCGAGGTGTCGATGGTGTCCGTGACTTCGGTGACTGCTGGAACAGTGCTAGGCACCAGGTTCTCGAAGTTTCCGCCAGTTGCGCCGGTGATCGTTGCCTGAACCGAACCGGCATCTTTGTAGACGTCATCGGTCGGTGCAGCAACAGTCGCGGTGCCGAAGGTTTTGCCAGCATCAATGGTGATTACAGCGCCGTTCGACAGAGTTACTGTCACTGGCGAACCAGCGGCGTTAGTCAACGTCGCGGTGTAAACAATCGAGCCGCCTTCAGCGACGGAACCGGTAGCGCTCAGCGACAAATTGGTGGTGTCGACGGTGTCGGTCACGGTGGTGGTGACCGGGGTGTTATCGGCTACGAGGTTTTCGTAGTTGCCGCCGGTTACGCCGGTGATCGAGTTGTTCAGAGCGGCTTGGCCGACCAACGCATCGTTCGGTGCGACGAAGTTGACGCTGCCGGTGGTGTTGCCGACTTCGATGGTGATGGTTTGGCCATTCGCCAAAGAAACGGTAACCGGGCTGCCAGTCACTGGCTGGCCGACTGTCGCGGTGTAGGTGACGGTGCCACCTTCAGCAACGCTATCAGTGGCAGTCAGTTTGACGGTCGAGGTATCGATGGTATCGGTGACTTCGGTGACTGCCGGAACGGTGCTTGGCACCAGGTTTTCGAAGTTGCCGCCAGTTGCGCCAGTGATGGTTGCCTGAACAGAGCCGGCATCTTTGTAGACGTCATCGGTCGGCGCCGCAACGGTCGCGGTGCCGAAGGTTTTACCGGCGTCGATGGTGATGACCGCACCGTTCGACAGAGTTACGGTAACTGGCGAGCCAGCCGCATTGGTCAACGTGGCGGTGTAAACAATCGAACCACCTTCAGCCACCGAACCGGTCGCGCTGAGCGACAGATTGGTGGTGTCGGTAGTGTCGGTCACGGTGGTGGTGACCGGAGTGCCATCGGCTACGAGGTTCTCGTAGTTGCCGCCAGTCACACCAGTGATCGAATTGTTCAGCGCCGCTTGGCCGACCAACGCATCGTTCGGTGCGACGAAGTTCACAGTGCCGGTGGTGTTGCCGACTTCGATGGTGATCGTCTGACCATTCGCCAACGACACGGTCACCGGGCTGCCAGTCACTGGCTGGCCAACGGTTGCGGTGTAAACCACCGTGCCGCCTTCAGCGACGCTATCGGTGGCAGTCAGTTTGACCGTCGAAGTATCGATGGTATCGGTGACTTCGGTAACGGCTGGAACCGTGCTCGGCACCAGATTCTCAAAATTGCCGCCAGTCGCGCCAGTGATCGTTGCCTGAACCGAGCCGGCATCTTTGTAGACGTCATCGGTCGGTGCTGCAACGGTCGCGGTGCCAAAGGTTTTACCGGCGTCGATGGTTATGACCGCGCCGTTCGACAGAGTTACTGTCACTGGCGAACCAGCGGCGTTGGTCAACGTGGCGGTATAAACAATCGAGCCACCTTCAGCGACGGAGCCGGTAGCGCTCAGCGACAAGTTAGTGGTGTCGGTAGTGTCGGTCACGGTGGTGGTGACCGGAGTGCCATCGGCTACGAGGTTCTCGTAGTTGCCGCCAGTCACACCAGTGATCGAATTGTTCAGCGCCGCTTGGCCGACCAACGCATCGTTCGGTGCGACGAAGTTGACGCTGCCGGTGGTGTTGCCGATTTCGATGGTGATCGTCTGACCATTCGCCAACGACACGGTCACCGGGCTGCCAGTCACTGGCTGGCCGACGGTTGCGGTGTAAACCACTGTGCCGCCTTCAGCGACGGAATCAGTCGCGGTCAGTTTGACCGTCGAAGTGTCGATGGTATCGGTCACTTCGGTGACGGCCGGAACGGTGCTTGGCACCAGGTTCTCGAAGTTGCCGCCAGTTGCGCCAGTGATCGTTGCCTGAACAGAGCCGGCATCTTTGTAGACGTCGTCGGTTGGTGCAGCAACAGTCGCGGTGCCGAAGGTTTTGCCAGCGTCGATGGTGATCACTGCGCCGTTCGACAAGGTCACGGTGACCGGAGAGCCAGCCGCATTGGTCAACGTCGCGGTGTAAACAATAGCGCCACCTTCAGCGACCGAACCGGTTGCGCTGAGCGACAGATTAGTGGTGTCGGCGGTATCAGTGACCGTGGTGGTGACCGGAGTGCCATCGGCTACGAGGTTTTCGTAGTTGCCGCCAGTCACGCCTGTGATCGAGTTGTTCAGCGCCGCTTGGCCGACCAGTGCATCGTTCGGTGCGACGAAGTTGACGGTGCCGGTGGTGTTGCCGACTTCGATGGTGATCGTCTGACCATTCGCCAAAGAAACGGTAACCGGGCTGCCAGTGACTGGCTGGCCGACGGTTGCGGTGTAAACCACGGTGCCGCCTTCAGCAACGCTATCGGTGGCAGTCAGTTTGATGGTCGAGGTGTCGATGGTGTCCGTGACTTCGGTAACTGCTGGAACGGGGCTCGGCACCAAATTCTCGAAGTTGCCGCCAGTCGCGCCAGTGATCGTTGCCTGAACAGAGCCGGCGTCTTTGTAGACGTCATCGGTCGGCGCCGCAACGGTCGCGGTGCCGAAGGTTTTGCCGGCGTCGATGGTGATTACCGCACCGTTCGACAAGGTCACGGTAACCGGCGAGCCAGCGGCGTTAGTCAGGGTCGCGGTGTAAACGATCGAGCCACCTTCAGCGACCGACCCGGTCGCGCTCAGCGACAAGTTAGTGGTGTCAGCGGTGTCGGTCACGGTGGTGGTGACTGGGGTGCCATCGGCTACGAGGTTCTCGTAGTTGCCGCCAGTCACGCCGGTGATCGAGTTGTTCAGCGCCGCTTGGCCGACCAACGCATCGTTAGGTGCTACGAAGTTGACGGTGCCAGTGGTGTTGCCGACTTCGATGGTGATGGTTTGGCCATTCGCCAACGACACAGTAACCGGGCTGCCGGTTACTGGCTGGCCAACGGTTGCGGTGTAAACCACGGTGCCGCCTTCAGCGACGCTATCGGTGGCAGTCAGTTTGACCGTCGAAGTATCGATGGTATCCGTGACTTCGGTGACGGCTGGAACAGTGCTTGGCACCAGGCTCTCGAAGTTGCCGCCAGTCGCGCCAGTGATGGTTGCCTGGACAGAACCCGCATCTTTGTAGACGTCATCGCTCGGTGCCGCAACGGTCGCGGTACCAACGGTTTTACCCGCATCGATGGTGATCACCGCGCCGTTCGACAGAGTTACTGTCACTGGCGAACCAGCGGCGTTAGTCAGTGTCGCCGTGTAAACAATCGAACCGCCTTCAGCCACCGAGTCAGTCGCGCTCAGGCTCAGGTTGGTCGTGTCCTGGGTATCGGTAACCGCGGTGTCAGCCGGTTTGCCGTCGATATCCAGCTTCTCGTAATTGCCGCCCTGCGCGTCATCAATCTTGACGCTCAGCGAGCTGCCACCGGCCAATGCATCGTTCGGGGCAACGAAGTCCACGGTGCCGGAACTGGCGCCAACGGGGATGGTGATGGTCTGGCCGTTCGACAAGGTCACGACGACGGGCGCGCCGGTGACCGGCGCGGTTACGGACGCGGTGTAGACGACGGTGCCGCCCTCGGCGACGCTCGGAGTGGCGGTCAGCGAAACGGTGCTGGTGTCGATGGTGTCGGCGACGTTGGTCACGGCCGCAGCCGGGTTGGTGATCAGATTTTCGAAGTTGCCGCCACTGGCGTCGGTGATGGTCGCTTCGACTTTGCCGGCGTCTTTATAGACGTCATCGGCCGGGGCCGCGACGGTCACGGAGCCGCTGGTGGCGCCGGCCGCGATGGTGATCACCGCGCCGTTGCTCAGGGTGACGGTGACTGGCGTGCCGGCAGCGTTGGTCAGGTTGGCGGTGTAGACAATCGAACCGCCCTCGGCCACATCGGTGGACGCCGAGAGGCTCAGGCCGGTGTTGTCGATCGAGTCGGTGATAGTGGTCAGCGCCGGCTCGGTGCTCGGGGTCAGTTGCTCGAAATTACCGCCAGTGGTGCCGGTAATCGTCGTGCTGACGGTGCTGCCATTGTTGTAGACGTCGTTTTGCGCAGTGCTGACGATGACGCTGCCGGTGGTGTTACCGGCGTCGATGGTGATGACCGAGCCATTGCTCAAGGTCACGGTCATCGGCGTGCCGGCCGGGTTGGTCAATGTTGCGGTGTACGTGATCTGGCCGCCTTCGACGACAGTTCCGGTGGCGGTGAGGCTCAGGCCGGTGGTGTCGACCGAATCGGTAATGGTCGTGACGGCTGGCGTCGGGTTCGGCACCAGGTTTTCAAAGTTGCCACCGGTGGTGCCAGTGATCGTGGTGCTGACCGTGCTGCCGTTCTGATAAACATCATTGGCGGCGGTTGGAACATCAACGGTGCCAGTGGTTTTACCAGCGTCGATGGTGATGGTCGAACCGTTGGACAGAGTCACCGTAACCGGCGTTTGCGCTGCGTTGGTCAGCGTGGCGGTGTAGGTGATCTGGCCGCCTTCGGTGACCGTCGAACC
>NZ_MKGS01000086.1:0-4265 GCF_002836905.1 Pseudomonas sp. 43NM1
TTGCCATCCCCCTCACCCGCCCCGCGCGGATTCGCCTGGAGCTGAAGAACCTGTTCGCCCTGGCGCTGCCGATCATGATCGCGCAACTGGCGACCACCGCCATGGGCTTCGTCGATGCGGTGATGGCCGGTCGCGTCAGTTCGCGGGATCTGGCGGCGGTGGCGTTGGGCAACTCGATCTGGGTGCCGGTGTTTTTGCTGATGACCGGCACGCTGCTGGCGACCACGCCGAAAGTCGCCCAGCGCTTCGGCGCCGGCACGCACACTGAAATCGGCCCATTGGTGCGCCAGGCATTGTGGCTGGCGACGGTGGTCGGGTTACTGGCGACGCTGATCCTGTTCAGCGCCGAACCGATTCTGCGCGTCATGAAAGTCGATCCGGAACTGATCGGCCCGTGCATGGAATACCTGCGCGGAATCGCTTGCGGTTTGCCTGCTGTGGCGCTGTATCACGTGCTGCGCTGCTACAGCGACGGCATGGGCCGCACGCGTCCGGCGATGGTTTTGGGCTTGTGTGCGCTGGCGATGAACATCCCGCTCAACTACGTGTTCATTTATGGCCACTTCGGTGTGCCGGCGATGGGCGGCGTCGGTTGCGGCTGGGCCACCGCCATTGTCATGTGGTTCATGGCGCTGGGCATGGCCGTGTACACGCGCTGGGCCCCGGCGTACAAGGCGAGCGAACTGTTCAGCCGCTTCGACTGGCCGCAGTGGGCGGTGATCAAACGCCTGCTGAGTATCGGTCTGCCGATCGGCATCGCGGTGTTTGCCGAATCGAGCATCTTCGCCGTGATTGCGCTGCTGATCGGCAGCCTCGGCGCGACCGTGGTCGCCGGGCATCAAATCGCGCTGAACGTCAGTTCGCTGGTGTTCATGATTCCGTATTCGCTGGGCATGGCCGTGACCGTGCGCGTCGGCCAGGTGCTGGGGCGTAATGAACCGCGGGAAGCGCGATTCGCGGCGGGTGTCGGCATGGGCAGTGCGTTGGCGTATGCCTGCCTGTCCGCCAGCATGATGCTGTTGCTGCGCGAGCAGATTGCGACCATTTACACCACGGATCCGGCGGTGATTCACATCGCGGCGATGCTGATCGTGTACTCGGCGCTGTTCCAGTTTTCCGACGCGATCCAGGTCACGGCGGCCGGGGCGTTGCGCGGTTATCAGGACACGCGGGTGACGATGATCCTGACCCTGTTTGCCTATTGGGGCATTGGCCTGCCGGTCGGTTACGCGTTGGGCCTGACCGACTGGCTCGGTGCGCCAAGTGGCCCGAGCGGGCTATGGCAGGGTTTGATCGTGGGCCTGAGTTGCGCGGCGCTGATGCTGTCGATCCGCCTGGCGCGCAGTGCACGTAAGCGGATCCGCATCAGCAAGTCGGCCGGTTAAGCGAGTTTTTTGCGGATCCAGTAGAGGTAGGTGCCCGCCTCTTCGTGCTGGCCGACCAATTCATGGTCGAGGAACACGCAAAACTTGGGGATATCGCGCCGGGTCGACGGGTCGGTGGCGATCACCTTGAGCAAGCCGCCGGGCACCAGATCACGGATGTGCTGGTGCAGCATCATCACCGGTTCCGGGCAGTTGAGGCCGGTGGCGTCGAGGGTGCCGTCTACCGGCGTATCAAGCATTTCACTCATGATTCACTCCTGAAACTGGCCGGCATTGTCGCGCATTGCCGGGTGTTCGGTCATCTGTCTCATACCACCGCCCCGCCCTTGTGGGAGCGAGGCTTGCCCGCGAAGGCGTCCTTGAAGACGCTAAAAGCTTCGCGGGCAAGCCTCGCTCCCACAAGGTTGGGTGGCGCCTCGCAATACGGGCGCGACTCAGCGGGATTTAGGTTTCTTCACGTCTATCCGGCGCAAATGGCAGGTCACTTCTTCGCGGTCGTGGTACAGCTGTTTGCAGCCGATTTCGACTTTGATTCCGCGCTCCTTGAAGCCTTCGGCAATCCGTTCCAGCAAGCGTTTCACTTCGGCGTAACGCTGTTTCATCGGCAACTTGAGATTGACCACCGCTTCGCGGCAATGTCCCTCGCCAATCCACTCTTCGAGCATCGCCGCGTTACGGGCCGGTTTCTCGACGATGTCGCAGACCATCCAGTCCACCGGCTGACGCGGCTTGAAGGTAAAACCGTCAGCCATCAAATGTTGCACCAGGCCGGTGTCCATCAGGCTTTCGGCCATCGGGCCGTTGTCGATGGCGGTCACCAGCATGCCGCGATTGACCAGTTGCCAGGTCCAACCGCCCGGTGCCGCGCCGAGGTCGACGCCAGTCATGTCGCTGTGCAGGCGCTCGTCCCACTGATCGCGCGGGATGAAATGGTGCCAGGCCTCTTCCAGCTTCAACGTCGACCGGCTTGGCGCGTCACGCGGAAACTTCAGGCGCGGAATGCCCATTGGCCACATCGCCGAGTTGTTCGACTCAGCCAGACCGACAAACACTTCACGGCCACTTTTGAACGTCAGCAACAGGCGCGGCTTGCTTGCGTCTTCCACCAGTCTGCCGGCAGCCATCAGGGCCTTGCGCAGGTGAACTTCAAACTTCTTGCAGAAGTTCGACAGCTCCTTGCCATCGTTGGTGTCGACCATCTCCAGCCACAGGCTGCCGCACACCGGGAAGTCGGCAATGTGCGCGAGGATCACGCTGATGCGGTCGGTTTCCGGCAGATCGATGAAGATCCCGCGCGCCCATTGGCGCGGGAAGATCAGATCGGCGAAACGCTGGCCACGCATCAGGCGCGCGGCGCCGTCTTCTTCGGTGCAGATGAATTCGGCGCAGGCGCTGGCGGTTTTAGCCTTGGCATAACCGGCCACATTCAGCCGCGCGGCGTGTTCGGAAATCTCGGAACAGACTTCGCCTTCGAAGCCCGGCCGGCAATGCATAAATAGGGTGTTCATTCTTACTCCTGGGCAGATGGCGAGAATTCAGCCACTGCGCGATGCCCAGGCTTGCGTTGAAGCAAAGCCTGTCACGAAAACCGGCGCATGATAGCCGAGTTCGGAACCTTGGACTTGTCGATAGAGTCCAGTTATTAGCCAGCTACTTAAAACAGAGCTAGGTTTAATGCTCTGTCCGTCCCCCAAGTCCGTAGCCGTGCGGACTTAAAGGAGTCATTTCAAATGCCGTCCCTCGATAGCCTGAAAACCCTTAAAACCCTGCAAATCGACGACAAGACTTACCACTATTTCAGTCTGCCCGACGCTGCCAAGAGCCTCGGTGACCTCGACAAACTGCCGATGTCGTTGAAAGTCCTGCTGGAAAACCTGCTGCGCTGGGAGGACGAAAAAACCGTCACCGGCGCCGACCTCAAGGCGATTGCCGCGTGGCTCAAGGAGCGTCGCTCCGACCGCGAAATTCAATACCGCCCGGCCCGGGTATTAATGCAGGACTTTACCGGCGTGCCGGCGGTGGTCGACCTCGCCGCCATGCGCGCCGCGATGGCCAAGGCCGGCGGCGACCCGCAGCGGATCAATCCGTTGTCGCCGGTGGACTTGGTGATCGACCACTCAGTGATGGTCGATAAATTCGCCAGTTCCAGCGCCTTCGAACAGAACGTCGACATCGAAATGCAGCGCAACGGCGAGCGTTATGCCTTTTTGCGCTGGGGCCAAAGCGCCTTCGACAACTTCAGCGTGGTGCCACCGGGCACCGGGATTTGCCATCAGGTGAACCTCGAATACCTCGGCCGCACCGTTTGGACCAAGGACGAGGACGGCCGCACGTACGCGTTCCCCGACACCCTGGTCGGCACCGACTCGCACACCACCATGATCAATGGCCTCGGCGTACTCGGCTGGGGTGTCGGCGGGATCGAAGCAGAAGCCGCGATGCTTGGCCAACCGGTGTCGATGCTGATTCCGGAAGTGATCGGTTTCAAACTCACCGGCAAACTCAAGGAAGGCATCACCGCGACTGACTTGGTGCTGACCGTCACGCAGATGCTGCGCAAGAAAGGCGTGGTCGGCAAATTCGTCGAATTCTACGGCGACGGCCTCGCTGACCTGCCCCTCGCCGACCGCGCGACCATCGCCAACATGGCCCCGGAATACGGCGCGACGTGCGGCTTCTTCCCGGTCGACGACGTGACGCTGGATTACCTGCGCCTGTCTGGCCGTCCGCCGGAAGTGGTGAAACTGGTCGAGGCTTACACCAAGGCCCAAGGCCTATGGCGCCTGCCGGGCAAGGAACCGGTTTTCACCGACAGCCTCGAGTTGGACATGGGCAGCGTCGAAGCCAGCCTCGCCGGGCCGAAACGCCCGCAGGATCGCG
>NZ_MKGS01000087.1:0-3986 GCF_002836905.1 Pseudomonas sp. 43NM1
CGATCTTTATGCTTTTCAAAGCCTGAGTTCGATTCAGGTCTTTCAGGTCGCTGTATCTCGACCAAACACCTCGGATCCACCCCTCACCCCAGCCCTCTCCCCAAGGGGGAGAGGGGAAAGGGAGCCGATCTTTACGCTTTTCAAAGCCTGAGTTCGACTCAGGTCTTTCAGGTCGCTGTATCTCGACCAAACACCTCGGTCAGTCCCCTCTACCCTTTGGGGAGAGGGTTAGGGTGAGGGGTGGTTGCAAAATCTCAGCGAAAAAACGGCACATCCCCCAACACCGTAGCCCGCTGCATCACACGCCGCGCCGGGCGGTAGTCATCCACCGCGTAGTGCTGCGTCACGCGGTTGTCCCAGAACGCCACGTCATCCTTCTGCCAGCGCCAGCGAATAGTGAATTCCGGCCGCGTGGTGTGCGCGAACAGAAACTTCAAAATCACCTCACTCTCGGTTTCCGACAGCTCATTGATCTTCGACGTGAAGCCCTCACTGACGAACAGTGAACGTCGTCCGCTCACCGGGTGTGTGCGGATCACCGGGTGCGACAGCGGCGGATTTTTGCGCCGCGCTGCTTCCCACTGCGCCAGCGCCTCGGGCGTATTGCCGTAGCGCTCGAGCGGAAATGAACGGGTGAAATCGTGGGTGGCGGTCAGCCCTTCCAGCAGGGTTTTCATCGGCGCCGACAACGCTTCATACGCGGCAATTCCGCTGGCCCACAACGTATCGCCGCCAAACTCCGGCAGCAGTTTGGCGCTGAGCACCGCGCCCATCGCCGGGGTCGGCAGGAAGGTCACGTCGGTGTGCCAGATCGCGTTGTCGCGCACGTCGGTGACGGCAGTGTCGAGGATCAGCACTTCCGGTTGCTCGGGCACATTCGGGTAGATCGGGTGAATGTGCAGATCACCAAAATTTGCGGCGAAACGCGCTTGTTGCTGCGGCGTGATCGGCTGCTCGCGGAAGAACAACACCTGATGCTTGAGCAGCGCTTGTTCGATCGCGTCGCGTTGTTCGGCGCTCAGCGGCTGGCTGATATCGATTCCGCTGATTTGCGCGCCGAGGGCTGAGCTGAGAGGAACGATTGTCAGGTTGCTCATGGTGGTTCTCTTCAATCCGGGGATGCCGGTCTTTTAGCTTTTCTGTGGGAGCGAGCTTGCTCGCGATAGCGGACTTTCAGGCGACACGCGGGTTGAATGTGCAACCGTCATCGCGAGCAAGCTCGCTCCCACAAGGAATGTTTTTCAATGCGCCTGGCCGTGCCACGGCACCAGTTTGCGTTGCAGCGCGCGGAGGCCCATTTCCATGGCGAAGGCGATCAGCGCGATCACCAGAATCCCCAGCACCACCACATCGGTGACCAGAAATTGCGCTGCCGACTGCACCATAAAACCCAAGCCGCTGGTGGCGGCAATCAACTCAGCGGCGACCAGCGTCGACCAACCGACGCCGAGGCCAATGCGCACACCGGTCAGGATATCCGGCAGCGCGCTCGGCAAAATCACATGCCGAATCAGCTGTGCGCGAGTCGCGCCCAATGACTGCGCGGCGCGCAGTTTCGCCGGATCAACCGTGCGCACGCCGGTCGCGGTGGCGATGGCAATCGGCGCGAAGATCGCCAAGTAGATCAGCAACACTTTCGACAGCTCGCCAATGCCGCACCAGATCACGATCAGCGGCAGATAGGCCAGCGGTGGAATCGGCCGGTAAAACTCGATCAGCGGATCGAGAATGCCCCGAGCGATACGGTTGTGGCCGATGGCGATGCCGACCGGCACCGCGGTCAGCACCGCGAAACCGAGGCCCAGACCAATCCGGCTGAGGCTCGCGCCCAAGTGCTGCCACAACGTTGAATCCATATAACCCGTGGTCGCCAGCAGCCAGCCCTTTTGCAGCACGGCGGACGGTGGCGGCAGGAACAGCGGCTCGATCATCCCGCTGGCCGTCACCGCCCACCACAGCAACACCAATGCAAACAGCGTCAACACACTGATCCAGCGCGTGCCGAGGCTGCGTCGCGCAGGCACTGCGGTCGAAGCGGGCTTCACCGTGACGGCGGGGATTTCATAGCTGCTCATGCGCGCTCCTGCCGCGTGGCGGCGCTGCGTTGCGAGAACACTTTGGCGAGCACGTGTTCGCGGGTTTCGATAAAACGCGGGTCGGATTTGATCGCCCGTGCCGACTCGCCGGCGGCGTAACGCTGGCCGAAATCCAGGCTCAGGCGCTCGACGATTTGCCCGGGATTCGGCGCCAGCAGAATCAGGTCGGTGGCGAGGAACACCGCTTCCTCGATGTCGTGGGTAATCAGGAATACCGGTTTGGCGGTGCGCTGCCAGACTTGCAGCAACAGCTCCTGCATCTGTTCGCGGGTGAAGGCATCGAGCGCGCCGAACGGCTCGTCCATCAGCAACACGCGCGGGTCGGCGGCGAGGGCGCGGGCGAGGCCGACACGCTGCTTCTGGCCGCCCGAGAGTTGCCAGATGCGCCGATTCTCAAATCCGCAAAGGTCCACCAACGCGAGCATTTCACGCGCGCGAATTTCACGTTTTTCTTTGGTAATACCAGCCAGTTCCAGACCGAAACCAACGTTGGCCAAGACGTCCTGCCACGGCAACAGCGCGTCGTCCTGGAACACCACGCCGCGTTCGGCGCTCGGGCCTTTGACTGGCACGCCGTCAAGGGTGATGCGCCCGGCGCTGGGTTCGACGAAACCGGCAATCAGGTTCAACAGCGAAGTCTTGCCACTGCCGGACGGACCGAGCGCCACCAGCAATTGCTGAGGCCCAAGGCTCAGGGAAATATCTGCCAATACCGGTTCCGGACTGCCGGGGTACTGTGCGCTGATGCGCTCCAGCTGAAGCAAAGCCATCGCAGTTAACTCCGATCAGTTGGTGATGAATTTGGCGCTGACGTACGGGGCGTAATCCGGCAGCACGGCCTCGACTTTGCCTTGTTCCTTGAGGAACACGGCGGTGTCGGTGATGGCTTTGGTGGTCGGCGCGCCGAGGGTGGTGACTTGATCAGCCGCCAGCGGGTAGACGTTGCCTTGCAGCAGCAATGGAATGTCGCTGGCCTTGGCGCCGGAGAGCTTCACCAGTTTGTCGACATTGCTCTGGTTGGCGAGCCAGGCTTTCGGGTCTTTGCGGTAATCGGCGTAGGCGTCGAGGGTGACTTTGGCGAATGCGGTGACGATTTCCGGGTGCTTCTCGGCGAAGTCTTTACGCACGATCCAGGCATCGAAAGTCGGCGCGCCGAACTTGGCCAGTTCGCCGGAAGTGATCAGTACTTTGCCGTTTTCCTTGGCCACGCCGAGCGCCGGATCCCAGACGTACGTGGCGTCGATGTCGCCGCGTTTCCACGCAGCGATGATCGCCGGTGGCGCGAGGTTGAGCACAGTGACTTTCGACGGGTCGATGTTCCAGTGTTTCAACGCGGCGAGCAGGCTGTAGTGGCCGGTGGAGACGAACGGCACGGCGATTTTCTTGCCTATCAGGTCTTGCGGCGAGTTGATTCCGGATCCGTCACGCGCGACCAGCGCTTCGGCGGCGCCGATCTGCGTGGCGATGAGGAAAGTTTCGACCGGGACTTTGCGGGTGATCGCAGCGGTCAGCGGGCTCGAGCCGAGGTAGCCGATCTGCACATCGCCGGAAGCGATGGCGGCGATGATGTCAGCGCCATTGTCGAATTTGCGCCAGTCGATTTTGGCGTTGGTGGCTTTTTCGTAAGCGCCGTCGGCCTGGGCGACTTTGGCTGGGTCAACGGTGGTCTGGTAGGCGACGGTGACGTCAGCCGCTTGCGCAAAGAAGCTCGCCGCCGCCAGCGACGCGGCCGCCAGGAGGCGAAGGGGAAAATGCAGTTTCATTGGAGAAGCTCCTTGTCAGGCGACCGAGGTTCGGCGTGAAAGGAGACTAAATGATCTAAGAATCCGAAAATAAATAACTTTTTCGAATGAGCTTATGAGCGGAAAATTCTAAGGGATGGGTGGGAGG
>NZ_MKGS01000088.1:0-3943 GCF_002836905.1 Pseudomonas sp. 43NM1
GGGCGGCGGGTTGGCGTGGTTCAGGGGTGACCGGCTCGCGGGCGGCCGGCTGCGGCGTCCAGACATCGTCGGGCAGCGGACGAGTGGCTTCGCTGGCGCTGGCGGCGACCGGTTGCAATTCGGGCGGCAAGTCCCAGATCAATGTCGGGGATCGCGCAGGCGCTTCTTCGAGGATTTCGTCGAGCACGAATTCGGGTGTGACAATGGCGTCAGGTGGACTGGCGGCGGTGGCTGGTGCGGCAGCCGGTTGCACGATGTCGGCAGGTTTGAGGTCCGCTCGTTCCAGCGCTGCCAGGCGTTGCAGCAGCGTGTTCTGGGCGATTTGGGTCAACCGATGCTGCTCGACCACCTGCGCGTCGAGGCGAGCAATACGAATCGCCTGGCCGATCCCCAAGCCCAGCAACGCGCCCAACAGCGCATCGCTGAACGACTCGTCGAACACCCAGCCCAGCACCAAACCAATCAGCACAAAAATCCATTGCATGGTCGATATCCCTAAGCGGCCCATTGGCGGGCAAGTCCAGAAGTACTGTGGCGTCCTGCGCTTACGCCTTCGCGGGCAAGCCTCGCTCCTACAGGTTATGTGTCGTGGCCCAATCCATGGCACACGCAAAACCTGTAGGAGCGAGGCTTGCCCGCGAAAGCATCCGCGCAGATGTCACTGAAACATCCGGCAAAACTGGCGCTTAGTATATCGATCCGGCCCAACAGGCGTTGGGCCTTGCGCGTATTTATTGCTAAAAGTTACTCCAATGCCTTCCAGATATCCGTGGCGTACTCGCGAATCGTCCGGTCCGAGGAGAACCAGCCCATGCGCGAGGTGTTCAATACCGCCGAACGCCACCATTGCTCCGAATCATGCCAATGCGCTTCCACGCGCATTTGCGCGTCCCAGTACGAGTCGAAATCGGCGCAGACCAGGAAACGGTCGTAGTCCACCAGCGAATCGATCAGCCCGGTATAGCGCGACGGATCATCCGGCGAGAACACCCCGCCGCGAATCGCTTGCAGCACGTCATTCAGGCGATGCGAAGCGGCGATGTCCGGCGTCGCGTTGAACTCCTGATTCTGCTTGCGCGCCTCCACTTGCTGAGCGCTGAGGCCGAAGATGAACATGTGCTCGGCGCCAATGCGTTCGCACATTTCGACGTTGGCGCCATCCAGCGTGCCAATGGTCAGCGCGCCGTTGAGGCCGAACTTCATGTTGCTGGTGCCCGACGCCTCGAAGCCTGCGGTGGAGATCTGCTCGGACAAATCCGCCGCCGGAATAATGCTTTCCGCCAGGCTGACGTTGTAGTTGGGCAGGAACACCACTTTGAGCAAACCGCGCACGGTCGGGTCGTTGTTGACGACGCGGGCGATGTCGTTGGTCAGCTTGATGATCAGTTTGGCCTGGTGATAACTCGCCGCAGCCTTGCCGGCGAAGATCTTCACGCGCGGCACCCAATCGATTTCCGGCTCGGCACGAATCGCTTGATACAGCGCCACGGTGTGCATCAGGTTGAGCAACTGGCGTTTGTATTCGTGGATCCGTTTGACCTGCACGTCGAACATCGCCGCCGGGTTGACCGCGATGCCCAGGCGTTCGTGAATCAGGTACGCGAGGGCTTTTTTGCTGTGCAGTCGCTGATCGGCGAAGGCTTTGCGGAAGGCCGGTTTTTCGGCGAACGGTTCGAGGTCGAGCAAGCGCTCTTCCGGGTTATCCAGCAGGTCAGGACCGAGCGCATCAACCAGCATCGAAGTCAGCTCGGAGTTGGCCTGGTAGAGCCAGCGGCGGAACGTGATGCCGTTGGTTTTGTTGTTGATCCGCTCCGGGTAGAGCTTGTGCAGTTCGGAGAACACGGTTTTGCGCATCAGTTGCGTGTGCAAACCGGACACGCCGTTGACGCTGTGCGACCCGAGGAACGCGAGGTTGCCCATGCGCACGCGCCGGCCGTTGTCTTCTTCGATCAGCGACACCGCGCGCAACACGTCGAAATCGTGAATGCCTTTGGCGCGCAGCGAGTCGATGTGCTGGGCGTTGATCAGATAGATGATCTGCATGTGCCGCGGCAGCATGCGTTCCATCAAACCGACCGGCCAGGTTTCCAGCGCTTCGGGCAGCAGCGTGTGGTTGGTGTACGACAGCGTGTCGACCGTGACCTGCCACGCGGCGTCCCACGCGACATCGTAGACGTCGACCAATTGACGCATCAGCTCGGCGACGGCAATCGAGGGGTGCGTGTCGTTGAGCTGGATGGCCGCGTGGTCGCCCAGGGTCAGCACCGAGGTGTGCATGTTGCGATGGCGGCGCAGCAAATCCTGCAGCGAGGCCGCGACGAAGAAGTATTCCTGACGCAGACGCAATTCCTGGCCAGCTTCGGTGCTGTCCGCCGGATAGAGCACGCGGGAGATACTTTCGGCGCGGGCCACTTCGGCGACGGCGCCCAAGTGGTCACCGGCGTTGAAGCGTTCCAGGTGCAAATCTTCCACGGCGCGCGCGCGCCACAGGCGCAAGGTGTTGACGCTCGCACCGCGCCAGCCGACCACCGGCGTGTCGTAGGCGATTGCCCGCACGGTTTCGGCCGGGGTCCAGACCTGGCGGGATTTGCCGGCCTCGTCGGTGACGGTTTCGACGCTGCCGCCGAAGCCGATCGGGTAAACCACTTCTGGGCGCTCGAACTCCCACGGGTTGCCGAAATCCAGCCAGTGTTCGGTTTGTTCCTGCTGCCAGCCGTCGACGATGGCTTGGCGGAACAAGCCGTGCTCGTAACGAATGCCGTAGCCGTGGCCCGCAATGCCGAGGGTCGACATGCTTTCCATGAAGCACGCCGCCAAGCGACCGAGGCCGCCGTTGCCGAGCGCCGCATCGGGCTCCAGCAGGCGGATGCGCTCAATGTCGACGCCGAGTTCGGTCATGGCTTCGCGGGCAACGTCGAGCAAGCCAAGGTTGCTCAGGCTGTCGTAGAGCAGACGGCCGATGAGAAATTCCAGCGAGAGGTAGTAAACGCGCTTCTGACCTTTGCGGTAGATCTGCCGGGTGTGGTCCATCCAGTGCTCGACCATGTGGTCGCGCGCCGCCAAGGCAATGGCCTCGAACCAGTCGTGGTCGAAGGCGTGATCCGGGTCTTTACCCACCGCGTAAGTGAGTTTGGTCAAGACGGCATCGCGAAATGCGGCCACCTCTGCTTCGCGAACAAGTGGTTCTTGAGTCATCGATAGGACCTCGAGCGAGCGTGGAGTAGTTGAGCCTAGACGGTCTGACAAACGGACGGGACTCTGGTTCGGCGGGTTGATCCCGATAGTGCCCGATAGTGCGAGATAGGCCGGCATTAGATTGTCGTGTGCCCGAATCAATGCAGGGGCCGTGCCGGATTAACGCGGGTTATTGGGCGTTACGGAAAAAAACCGGCGAAAGGTTGTTCAAAAATCCACCAGTCCCGGTATGATCGCGCGCCCTGATGCACACGCTGGTAACAACCGATGATGAAGTCCAACCTGATCGCTGCCGCAGAGATCGACCGCCTCGATACCTGGGCCAAATACTCTGCGC
Organism: Pseudomonas sp. 43NM1; assembly: GCF_002836905.1. Taxonomy (NCBI): domain Bacteria; kingdom Pseudomonadati; phylum Pseudomonadota; class Gammaproteobacteria; order Pseudomonadales; family Pseudomonadaceae; genus Pseudomonas; species Pseudomonas sp. 43NM1. The sequence continues at coordinate 3,533 of NZ_MKGS01000088.1, forward strand.
CGATGTGCGGCTCATGCATATCCAGCTGCTGCACGTTGCCGGTCGAGGTCAAGATCAAGGATCTGATCCGCATCGGCATCGTCGACGAGTTCGAGCGCGGCGAACCGGCGAAGAACATTGCCAAGCGGTTGCAGAAGGAAGGGATCGTCGAGCGTTACAACCAGAAGTCCGAGATCTTCACGCTGCAGCGCATGAGCAACAACGATTGCCTGTACCTGGATCGAAAGAGCCGCCTGTGCACTATTTATGAAAAGCGCCCGGACACCTGCCGCAATCACCCGAAAATCGGCCCACGGCCAGGCTATTGCGCTTACAAGCCAAAAGAAGTGGCGCGCGAGACCAGCGAGAGCCGTCGCACCTTCGAGAAGTTCTGATCGTCGCTGAATTTGGTGCCAGGCGTCAGAACCCCCC